>CAJAFD010000507.1 GCA_903938935.1 uncultured Opitutia bacterium | reverse complement strand
GATGATCTCATGATCACGTTCACCGACGACCAACTCGAGATTCTGCACTTCGGGAAACAGCGCGCTAAGAGCCTCCTGACACAGTTGCGCGACCACTTCGGGTGGCGGCGTAAAACCCGCGAGGACGCGCTTGGCGACTTCGACCGCGAGATCGGGCAAGACCACGCGGATTTGATCGGCGATCATCTTCTCCGCCTCACCGAGACGAGAAAAAATTCCATTCTGCACCGCACTCACTTCGGAACGAAATTCCACGAAACGACGGTCCACGCCCGTGTCGGCCTGACGCGCGCCTTCGCGGCGGCCCCGTTCAAACTCAGCAGCGAGATCCGCTGCCGTGTACTGGCGCACGGGCTCGACCGCTTCGGCGGCGAGTACGAAGGGTCCGGTAAACGAAATCGAATGACGCGAGACAGCCATGGGATTAAGCGCCGCCCTCCGCGTCGTCTTCGTCGAGGATGATGTCGCCCGATTCCTCGAGCTTGCGGAGCATGTCGACCACGGCGGCCTGCGCCGTCGCGACTTCCTTGGGACGGACGTTGCTGAGCATCGAGATATCGTCGCGCAAACCTTGACCGGCGCGTTTCGAGAGCGCGGCGAAGATTTTTTCCTGCATGCCTTCGGAGGCGCCTTTGAGCGCAAGCGCCAATTGCGCCGAATCCACTTCGCGCATGAGACGTTGCATATCGCTGGGGCGCAGGCGGGAGAGATCTTCGAACGAGAACAGTTTCCGCCGCACGGCGGTCGCGAGTCGGGGATTTTTTTCTTCGATCTGGGCCATGACGGCGCGGGTGGCATCTTTCGAAACACCTTTGAGCATGTTGGCCACGGTTTCGGCGCCGCCACTGCGGTGGAACGCGGGGACCTCGGTCTGCGAAACGTGAGCGCCGAGTTGGTTGGCGATCTTTTCGATGTACTTGAGCGAGGTGCTATCAATCAGACCGATGCGCAGCGAAATATCGGCCTGCAGCTCGGGGGAAAATAATTTAAAGGCGTCGCGCGCCTTAACATTGTCGATGTACGAAAGTACGAAGGCGATCGTCTGCGGCTGCTCGCGCTTCAAAAGCAGAAACACGTCGCGGCCTTCCATTTCGGAAATACGTTCCAACACCTTAGCGGAGGCGAGGCTCACGCTCGCGCCAATCCGGCTCAACATAGCGCCGGTTTTGAATTCACCACGCGAGAGATCGAGGGCTTTTTTGGCGAAATCGAAACCACCTTCGATCGATTTCAAACCGCTGATGATGAGCGGCTCAAATTCCACGATGAGGAAATCTTTCAGCTCTTGCGAGACCACTTCAAACTCGCCCATCAATCGGCAGATTTCCTCCACTTCACGATCGGGGAAGGTGCGCAGGATATCGGCCGCGGCGTCCGGGCCTGCTACGATGAGCAGGGCGGCGAGTTTTTGCGGTCGGCTAAGTTTGCTGTAGTCGGAGGAAGTCACGGGCGGTCAAATTTAGGTCTTAGCTTCGGCGGACCAATCGCGCAGAGCGGCGCCGATGTTGCCGGGTTTTTTGCGGAGCAATTCGTTCAACGTGGCCGCCGTCACGACGGCGGGCAGCTCGGATTCTTCTTCGACGCGAGGCGGGTTGATCACCTCCATCGGTACGGTTTCGGGCCGTTGGGTGCGCAACAGGCGGAAGAAGAAACCAAAAGCGAGCACGGCGATCAGCACGGGAGCGTATTTCGCCCCGAGCTCGATCCAGGTGCGCACCTTGGTCGGCACGGCCGCTTCTTCGACGGCGGTGGGGAATGACGATTGGAACGCGGCTTCTTGGATCGTCACGAGATCCTCGACATTGGCATTAGCGTTGGCGCCAGCGAACGCTTTGAGGCCGATCGCGTTGATGACGAGTTTGCGCAGGCCCTGAAGTTCTTCGGCGGTGCGGGGTTGCGGCTTGGCGTCGGCCCCGGTGCCCACGGTGCGTTGGGCCACGAAGACCGAGGCGGAAAGTCCGCGGATCGTGCCCGGCGTGCGGGACGAGTTGGTGAGGACGCGATTGATTTCGTAACTGGTGGTCCGGTTTTTGGTGTTCTGATCGTTGGCCACGAGCGGGGCTTCTTCTTTACCCGCAGCATCCGGAGTGTTGCTGGTCACGCCGGCGACGCCGGATTTTTTCTTCTCCACGGAGGTGGAGGTTTCTTCGATATTGGTTTGGGAGCGGACGACTTGGCCTTCGGGGTCAAAGCGTTCTTCGCTGCGGTTGGCCGTCTCGCTGTCGATATCGGCGGAGACGCGCACGACGGCGTTGCCGGGTCCGATCACCGGGGTGAGCAAGGATTCCACTTTGCGCGCGAAGTAATCTTCGACCTGTTGGCGGTAGCGCATCTGGCTGGTCGCGGCACCCAAGGTCGGGTCGTCTTTCAAGTCGGCCGAGAGTACGTGGCCTTTTTGGTCAATGACGGCGACTTCATCCACGAGCAGGCCTTGGACGGAATTGGCGACGAGATTGCGGATCGCGTTAACGGCTTCGACGGGGAGACGGTTGCCGCGGAGTTCCACGAAGACCGAGGCGGTGGGCTTGATGCTCTGGCCGACGAGCAGGAGCCGGTTTTCAGGTTGCACGATCATGACGCGCGCGGCGGCGACGCCGTCGAGCTGCGCGATGGTGCGAGATAGTTCGCCTTGGAGCGCGCGAGCGTAGTTGGTGCGCTGCGCAAAATCACTGAGGCCAAACTGACCTTTATCAAAAATTTCAAAGCCCACGCCTTCGCCGCTCGGGAGCCCTTTGCTGGCCAGATCCATGCGCAAGCGGTGAATATTTTCCGCGGGCACGTAGACGGAGCTACCATCCGGACTGGTGCGGTACTTGATATTCTGCGTCTGCAGGGAACTGATGATCACCGCGGCATCCTTCTGAGCGAGGCGGCCATAGAGGAGCTGGTAATCGGGTTGCCCGGACCAGACGGCCACGCCGACGAGCCCACCCAGCACCAAAAAAGCGGCGAGGATGATGGACGTTTTTTGGCCGACGGTGAACTCGCGCCAGACGCGCAGGAAGGAATCAATAAAAGGTTTCATTTATTCGAACGTAAGGGAAAAAATTATACGGGCATGCGCATGAGCTCTTGGAAGCCCTCTACGACTTTGTTGCGGACTTCGACCATGAGGCTGAACGCCACCGAGGCTTCCTGCATCGCGATCACACTCTGGTGGAGCGGCGCACCTTGGCCCAGGAGCACGGATTTGGTGAGCGCGGCTGCTTCATTTTGCTTGTCGATCAGCGGCGAGGCCAATTGCGAGAGCACGCCGGCGAAATCCGACGCTCCCGTGGCAGCTTTGTCGGTGGCGCCGCCGGGGTTGAGACCTTTGAGATCGAGCGCGGGCAGACGCGTAGCCGCTTGGGGGCTGATGGCGCTCGCAGTGATGGCTCCGATGGTGGACATGGGTTAGGAAAAATTAACGGCCGATATCGATCGTCTTCTGCGCCATCTGACGGGCAGCTTTGACGACAGAGAGGTTGGCTTCGTACGTGCGGGAGGCTGTGATCAGGTCGACCATTTCAGTCGAAACATTGACGTTGGGCATCGCCACCATGCCTTGAGCATCGGCATCGGGGTGACGTGGGTCGTAGATTTTTTGGCCGGGGGTGGGATCGTTGCTGATCGAGGCAACTTTGACGCCGGTGGCGCCAGCGCCTTGGCCGCCGCGGGCCATGCGGTTGGCGAGTTGGGCTTCGAAGGTGACGACCTGGCGCTTGTAAGGACCGCCGTCGGCCGAGCGCGTCGTTTGCGCGTTGGCGATATTTTGGGCGATGAGATCGAGCCGCGTTTTTTGGGCGTTTAACGCGCTGCCGGTGGCACCTACGCCAGTGATGAGTTCCATGTTCGGGCGAAGGAGGATTAGAAGCTGCTACGGCCGGTGATGGCCATTTTCAGCGACTTGAAATTGGAGCCGATTAGCTGAGTGAGGTACTCGTGATCGACCTGATTTTTGTTCATCTGGAGCAACTCATTCTCGAGGTCGATCGTGTTGCCGTCGGCGCGCAGGGCGCGGGCTTGGCTGTCGACCGCGAGGCGGGGAGCTGGGAGCGCAGATTTGGCGCCGCTACGTTGGACCGCGGTCTTGAGGCGGTCGGCAAAATCCTTGGCGACGTCCATCCGCTTGTAGCCGGGGGTTTCGACGTTGGCGATGTTGGAAGCCAGGGCCTCCTGACGGAGGACGCAGGCATCCAGGGACCGTTGCGCAATGCGCATGTTGAGGCTGGGCTCGATTCCTTGGATCATGCCAGCCGTTAAGCAAATGCGGTTCCAGCCTAGATCAGTGTTACATAAACATCAGACAGAAAAACGATTAAAATATACGAAACTTAATCCAGACCTCGGTTTTAACCCCAAAAACGAGAGGCAATTTTTGCCGCGAAACAAACCGTGATTTTTTCGCTTAAGTTCGAGGCCAAGCGGGCCGTTTATACGTTTACCTTCATTGGGCTTAAACGTGTCCACCCAAACTCAGCTCGCTCCACGGGATCCGATGGTGATCCCGAGCGTGCCGCTTGTCCGCGGCCGTGGGGAGGATCGTGCCGGCCCGCTGGTGCTCGTGGTGAATACCGATGCGGTGACGCTCGAGGCCTTGCAGCTGACTTTAGAATTTGAGGGCTTTGCGGTTCACCAAGCGCCCGCCCCGGCCCCGGCGCTCGCGCTTTTGGAACGCGAAGATTTCGCCGTCGTACTCGCCGACCACGAATTACTCGTACGCGATCACAGTGATTTATTGAGCCGCACCGCGATCCGTCAGCCCTACGCTTCGATTGTCGCGCTCACCAGCGTCTTCGCCGTCAACCAAGCCATGGAGCAAGTCAGTGCGGGTCGCATCTTCGGCTTCGTCACCAAACCCTGGCTGCGCGAGGAATTGATCGCGACCATCGCCGCCGGGGCCGCCACCGCCCACACGCGCAAGGAAAACGCCGCCCTCCAGCAAGAGCTGCGCGACCTCAACCAACATGCCGCGCAACTGCAGCTGCGCATCGAGGGCCTCGACGCGGAATTAAGCGCCAAGCTCAAGTCGCTCCAAGTCCACGGACACCTCCGGCAACGCGGGCTCGAGGACGCCCAACATTTTTGTCATCACTTGCTCGCGTCGCGTCACCCTGCCCTCGCGGCGCGTAGCCAACACTTGCTGACGATCGTGCGTAAATTCGCGCGACTCGATGCGTTTAACCCCGAAGCCGCGCGCCGCCTCGTGCTGGCGGCCGCCGTGTGCGATCTGGGCATGATCGGATTTGAACCGGCGTTGCTCGAGCGCGTCCTGGGTAATTTCGCGTCCTTGTCGGATGCTGATGCCGAGACGTACGAGACGCATCCCATCCTCAGCCACAACCTCGCCTGCCACTTCGACGCCGATCCTGTCGTGGCGGAAATCGTGCGGCACCACCACGAACACTTCGATGGCAGCGGTTTTCCCGCCGGCAGCAAAGGCGACGCGATACCGTGGCTAGCCCGTTGTCTCGCGGTGGCTGTTCACCTCGTCGAGAAACCCGAGCCCCACCCCGCTGCGATCGAGCACCTCCTCGCACAAGCCGGCCGCAAGCTCGATCCCGCCGCGGTAAATCTTTTTTGCCGCATCCCGAATCTTGTCGGGGACGCCGCGCTCTTTAGCGCGCCCCAACCCGGCCAACCCAGAGCCGGTCAACCTCTGGCCACGCCGCTCTACAGCTCAGAAGGCAGTACGTTGAACTTGGATACCAGTCTCACGACGCTAGATCTCGTGAAAAAACTCGCGCCGCCCGTCGACCGCAGTACGCAACTCGGTCAGCGCCTGCAAACCTTGGGCTGAGCCCAGCCGCCCAGCCGCCCGCGCTACCGGCCGCACTATTCCTTGGGCCGGCGCGTCGCGTACAACTGCGCCGCCGCCGAGAGCGATTGCGCCACCACGGGCCGCCGCGTCCCCAGACTGTGCCGCAGCAAGAGCTGCTCATTTTCCCGATCCAGCCGTAAAATCTGCATCGAGCGCTCCCGCGCCAACGCCAACCGCGGGCCACCGCCGGTCGCTTTATCCGCCGTCTTCAGCGCCGCCACACTGTCGTTGAGGCGCTGCAACAGCCCTTCCTTGCGCGTGCTGATCTCCGCTCCGGGGAGGCGCTGCTCTTCTCGCAAGATGCGATTCTCCTCCATCACCAACGCGTGCAACTCTTCGCAGATCTTGAGGTGACTGTCGACGGCTTCGATGCGCTTCATGAATGAGCGCCAGCAAGAACACTCACGCGCTCGGCTTCAAGCTATTGAGTTCCGCGTCCATGCGCTCGGCCCATTTCAGGTGCTCGAGCCGCCACTGCGCCAGCTTGGGCAATTCCGCGACGTCAGCGGTCAATCCCTCGGCTTTGGCCGCGGCCAACTCCGTGTACGTCACCTTCGCCTTGGCGAAATCTTTCATCTGCTCCGCGACCAATCCAACCTGATACAACAACGGCCAGCGCCAGCGCGCGTCACCCGACAACTGCAGCAATTTT
This sequence comes from uncultured Opitutia bacterium, assembly GCA_903938935.1. Lineage (GTDB taxonomy): Bacteria > Verrucomicrobiota > Verrucomicrobiia > Opitutales > Opitutaceae > Tous-C4FEB. The sequence continues at coordinate 1,800 of CAJAFD010000507.1, read as the reverse complement.
CCGTAAAGCTCCGCCGCCTCGGGGAGATTGCCCGCACTGTAAAACATATTGGCCAACTGATTACCCGCACGCCGTTGCCAATAACGCCACGTCTCATCGGAGCTACCAGAGCTCTTTTGCCGTTCAAACAACGACAACACTTCCCGCAACGCATCATCGCGCCGCCCGAGTTCGGCATAAACGACCGCCAACTCGAAGCGCGCTTCCGGCGCGACCGGACTATCCGAAAACGACTGCAACAGAGTCTGATATTCCTCCGCCGCGCCCGGCTTGTCGCCCGAGAGTTTCAACGCCCGCGCACAGGAGAGGTAGATATTGGCGCGATCGACATCGATGAGCGGCAACTTGCGCATGCCGCGGAAAAGTCGCGCCGCTTGCGCATGTCGTCCGAGCGCCATCTGCGTCTGCGCGATTTCATATTGCGCCGAGTACGCCACTTCCCGCCCTTGCGTGAGCGAGGTGCCTTCTTGATTCACCGCCATATCGAGCACCGAGTAAAACCGGCTCAAAGCCGCCTCATTGGCCCCCGATTGCACATAGGTGCGCCCGAGTTCGAGCAACACCATCGCTAACTCCGGCGAATTAGGATTTTCCAAAATATACGCTTCGTACAACGGGATCGCCTGGCCCCAATCCTGGTTGCGTCGGAAGGAACGGGCCAACGTGAGATTGGCGAGCGCCTCCGCCGCCTTGGACTTGGCGCTAGGATTATCGTCGTGGACCGCAGCAGCCTCAGCGGTGGGACTATGAGCCGCCGGTGCGGCTTGAGTTGGAGGGTGTTCCGGCCCGCTGGCCGGTGCTGGCGCCGCCGGTGCATGGGCCCCCGCGGGCGCGTTTGCCTCCGTCACCGCCGCCGCGGCGGGTTCGCCCTTCGGAGCCATGACCTGCGCCGGTGCTGGTGCTGGTGCGGCGGGCGGTACGTCTGCGGCGGATACAGCTAGGGTAACCATGAACCACCAGCCGGCGACCAGCGACCCGATGCGCTTACTTGGTTTCATAGGTCGCAGAACTGGTCGGCGTCTCCGCCGACTTGGAAGATTTCGGCGGCGGCGGATCAAAAAATACGCTCACATCGCGGAAGCGCTCGCGCTGCTTCGCATCGTTCGGGATCAATTTAATTTCATCCGATCGCCGCGAGATTTTACCCGCCATCCCGCCTGCGCCGACGCCAGCCGCGGCCTTGGCTTGCACTACAGCGGCCGCTTCGAGCGTGATCACGGTTTCCTCGACTCCCGCGACCACGGGAGCGCTCGACAAACTCACCCCGCTGAGCACATCGGAACCCGAAACCGGTTCGAGCTCGGGGCCGAGACGCTCGATGCGTTGATCCATATCCAAGCGCGTCTGGCGAGGCAGATTGGGCGCCCGACTGCGACGCGCTTCCGTGCGCATACTGGGCAACGCTCCGGCCACCAACGCCGGCACCGAGGCCGCAGGTTCACGGTTGCGCTTGAGCCAATTGAAACGGCTGGAAGAAACGGCCGGGGCCGCTGATTCCACCTGCGGTGTTTCGACGGAAGACTTAGCCGCCGGTTTGGCGGCGAGTGCGGGAGCCGGCGCGGGGACTGGCGCTGCCGTGGCGGCAGGCGGGGGCGTAGACGCAGATACGACCACAGGTGCGGGGCCGGTCGCGACCTTCACGTTAGCTTGAGTAGACGGGGTGCTATTTTTTTCGGCCACGACTTGCGTCGGGGATTTAACGACCGGCGGCGTTTCGACGGAGTTACTACCGCGTTTGAAAGTGAAGATACGCCGAATCGCCGGGATAATCCCCGAGATGACGCCGGGCTTGGCGGCCTT
>CAJAFD010000506.1 GCA_903938935.1 uncultured Opitutia bacterium | reverse complement strand
CAACACTTGGCCGGTGAGATTAATGATGTGACTCATCAAGATCACCCGCGTGCGCGGCGTGATGGCGGCGGCGAAGCGGGCGACAATTTCATCGGTGCTTTCCACGGGCACCGGCAGCGTGATCGAGCGCAGGGCGATGCCCTCGCGCTCGCTGCGTTGGAGTAACGTATTTTGAAACCGCCAGTAATCCTGCGTCGTGGTCACCACTTCATCGCCTGCTCGCAAAGCGAGACCGAGCAGCACGGTTTCGATGCCCTCGGTGGTGTTGCGAGTCAGCGCGAGTTCCTCGCGGTCGCAGCCAAACGCGCTCGCGAGCCGCGTCCGCACCTCATCCAACTGCGGCATGAGCACCCGATTAAGCGTGTAGGCCGGCGCTTCATGCCCTTGCTGCCAAGCCTCGATAAAGGCGTGATTCACCAGAGCGGTTGAGGGCTGGATCCCGCCATTTTCCAAGTTGAGAATCGAGCGATCTACCGCCCAAGAAGCCTGCACGTCGCGCCAAAAGCCCTCGTCCGCCGCCAAGACTGCCGCCTCGCCTGAGCGCTGCGGCATCGTCGTTAGAACGCGAGCGCCAGCTGCACGCGCCGCCGCAAAACCCGCGACAGCAGGAGCGACCGCAACCGAAGCCGCAGCTTGCGCAGTGGGCAAAAAGCCAAGCCGGAGCGACGACGCCAGCCGCCGCCAGTTGCGTGAGGAAACTGCGGCGCGAGTGCGGGATCATAAGGGAAATCAGAAAGCGGCGTTGACGCGCAGGTACCAACGACCGCCATCGGCATCATAGGGCGCATTGCGCGAATAGAGTAAGCCGTTGGCGGCGTTGAACGTCGCTTTGTCAGGATAGCGATTAAACGCGTTCTCCACACCGGCCGTCGCACTGATCTGGCGCGTGAATTTCCACGACGTGGAAAAATCAGCGAGGATTTGCCGGCCGAAATCCTGCACGATCGTTGAATTGGATTGGGCGTCGGTCCACTCGCCGAAATAGCGCACGCGGGCCATTAGGCCCAAACGATTACGCGTATAATTCAGGGTGACGTTGCCCGCATTCTGCGGGATGCGATTCTCCAAATTGATGCGCGCATCTCTGGAAATCACGCGAGCATCGTAACGGGTGACGCGGGTGGCGTTGTAATTATATGCCGCCGTGAGCGCCACCGTCTCTTGCTTGGAGAGCGTCCAGCGCTTCGAGGCCACGAGATCGAGACCCTCCGTGCGGGTATCAAACGCATTGGTGAGAAAACTCAGAGAGTTAAGATTTTTGGCATCCGTCACCCCCGAAGCTACCAACTGGTCGCGCTGGGCCGCCGTGAGCGTGAAACCTTGCGAGAGGCTAAGGCGGTCTTGCACCGCGATCCGGTAATAATCAACCGAGACCGTGAACTCAGAAGCCGGCGTGAAAACCAAACCGAGGCTGACGTTGTCGGAATTCTCCGGCTTCAGTGCTTTCGCCCCGAAAAATACCGCTACGGGATTATTCACACTGACTTGGCCCGAGGTGAAAAGCGTGGACGTTCCGGGCAACAAACCCTGGCTCGTGCGCGTGTAATACGAAAGCCCAGGCGTTGGAGCGTGAAAGCCTGTGCTCACGGCTCCTCGCACCGCCAAGGTCGACAACGCTTGATAGCGCAAAGAAAACTTACCGTTGGTCGTGGCCCCGAAATCCGAATAATCCTCCGAGCGACCCGCGAGCGCGAAACTCAAGCGCTCGAGCGGCTGCACGTCGAAATCGACATAGGCCGCGTTGCTGTCGCGCTTGGCATCGACGATCTGCGAGGGGCTCCAACCGGGGAATCCGTTGGCCCCCACCGCGAGATCGGCAAAAGGTCCGACGTCCCAAGAGTAACGATCACCCCCGCGGATTTTAAAATGCTCGCGGCGGTTTTCCGCGCCAAACGCGATGTTGATCGGCTTCGGGAAAAATCCGCTGTTCCAGTTATAGACAAAATCCGCGTTCAGATTGCGTTCATCTTGTTTCAAACCGCCGACATCAAACACCGTCGGAGACTCCGGGCCAAACGAAGCGTTTACGGAGTTGGTTAATTCATAATCGATACGATTACGACCCATCGCGGCACTGAAATCATAATTCAGGCCCAGCGCGGTGCTCCCCTTTAGACCGCCCACGAAGTGGTAATCCTCATCCTTCGAGGCAAAATACGGGGCAAAACCGCCGGGAAAACGCTCCACCAAGGAATAATTAGGATAAAGCGACGTCGGCGCGTTTTGATAAATCGAACGCTTAAACGCCGCGTTGGTGTCAGGATTGCGCCAGTTGAAATCGTCCAATCCATCACCCGAGCCGAAGATCATAAAACCGTAGGCCTTAATTGAAGTAGTCACAGGCAACGCTCCATTCAGCATCAGGCGCTGGGATTCGCGTTCGGGTTGGCCCCAACGCTGGACCGGCTTTCGCACGGCGGCCGCGCGGTCGGGATGAGCCGCGATGTAGGTCAAAGCGTCGGCGCGCTGGATCGAGCGCGAGGTACGATCCGCCTTAAGGTATTCCAAAGCGACGTTGAGGAATCCGCCGGCCGGTAGTTTGAAACCTGCATCAAAGCCCACCTGGCGATTGAATCCGTCGCCGCCGAAATATTGGCTCACTTGGCCAAACGCTTCGTAACCGATGCGATCTTTGAGCACGAGGTTGATCACGCCCGCGATGGCGTCAGAGCCGTATTGCGCCGAGGCGCCATCGCGCAGCACTTCGACTCGCTGCAACCCGAAGGCCGGAATCTGACCCAAATCAGCCGCTTGCGAAAAACCACCGGTGATCAACGCCGAGCGATGCTGCCGCTTACCGTTGATCAACACCAAGGTGTGATCCGGCGAGAGACCGCGCAAGCGCGCGGGACGCACAAACGCCGCACCTTCTCCGATCGTGAGGCGCTGTACATTAAATGACGGCACCGCTTGGACGAGCTTGTCGGTGAGTTCCGCCGAGACCGAAGATTGCAACGTCTCCGGACTCACCACATCGACCGGCACCATGGATTCCACCAGAGTACGATCCAAACGCCGCGTGCCCGTCACGGTGAGCGCTTCGAGCTTCAAGGGCTCCGCAGCCGCATTCGGCGCCATCGGCGCGTTTTGGCCGTAACCAGATTGCACGGAGACCAGCGTGAGTACGGCGCTCAACGCGCAAAAATAAAAACGAGCGGAAGTGAACAAACGATTCATAGGTTTCAAAGGTTGGAAGTTAAATCGCGGCCAGTTGGTCCACGTCTCTTCACCGAACAAAGCCTTAATCACTCGCGTAACGCTAATATGACATCCGCGCTGAAATCGGCATGAAACCGTGACACGAATGGAGTAATCCTTGCCCGCCCAGCGCACCGGCCGCAGCGAGCAATTAACTTTCCAAGCCAAACACCGCGCGCGCGTAGTTCTCCACGCTGTACGGCTGCAAATCTTCCTTCTGCTCGCCGAGGCCCACGAAGTAGATCGGCAGTTTTAATTCGCGCCAGATCCCGACGATCGCGCCGCCGCGCGACGTACCGTCGAGCTTCGTGATCACGAGGCCGGTGAGGCCGAAAGTTTTGTGAAACGCTTTCGCCTGTTCGATGGAGTTGCTCCCGAGCGAGCCATCGACGACGAGCCACGATTCATGCGGCGCCGTCGGATCGACTTTGGCGAGCACGCGTTTAATTTTTGCGAGCTCTTCCATGAGGTTACTCTTGTTGTGCAGGCGACCGGCGGTGTCGACGATGAGGTAATCCCGACCGCGGCTCTTCGCCGCCTGCAACGCATCGAACGCGACCGCCGCCGAATCCGCGCCGGTGTGGCTAGCGACGATTTCCAAATCCAATCGCTGCGCCCAGGTTTTGAGTTGTTCGACGGCGGCCGCGCGGAAGGTGTCGCAAGCGGCGACGACGACGGTTTTCCCCTCTTGTTTTAACTTCCACGCGAGCTTCGCGGTGGTCGTGGTCTTGCCCGAGCCGTTCACTCCGAGCAGCACGATCACCGTGGGCGCCTGGGCGGCGGGTTTGATCGCCCGCTCGCTGCCGGCGAGCACGCGTTGCAGCACGGCGGAGCCGATGGCAGCAGCTTGTTGGCCGGCGAGGGTCGCGTCTTTTTGATGTGCGAGTTTGATTTCGCGGAGAATCTCCTCGGTCGTCGCCACGCCGAAATCCGCAGTATAAAGCGCTTCTTCGAGTTCACCGAGCGAAGCAGCGTCGATCTTGCGACCACCGAAAAGTCCGCGAGTTTTTTCTCCGATCGCGGTAAACGTTTTCGCGAAGCCGTCTTTGAATTTTTTAAAGAGACCAAACATCGGCAATGAAACTCAGAGGAAAAAATCCGCGCGGACCGCAGCGAAAATCCCGCGCTTAAGCGATCTCGACCTTGCGCGCGTCGCGGCCGATCTGACCTTTGTAGCGGTCGAGGATGCCGTTGATGAAGCGCTTGGCGTCGAGGTTGGAAAATTGCTTCGAGAGATCGATCGCCTCGTTGATGGAAACGACAGGCGGGATATCCTTGCGGTGTTTCATCTCGTAAATCGCGAGCCGCAGAATCGCCAAATCGATCTTGGCGATGCGTTCAAATTCCCAGTTCTGCGCGAGTGTCTTGATCGTGGCGTCGATGTCCGCCTGATTCAGGATAAACCCTTGGATGAGCTCCTCGGCGTAAGCGTAATGCGGACGCGGTTGCTCGAGGTTTTCGAAAAACGTCACGAGATCCTCGGCGAGATTCTTGGGCTCGTTGAGGCTCCAAGCGTAGAGGTATTGCAGGGCGGCGACGCGACCGTCGCGACGCTGGGTGAAAAGGGCTTTGCTCATCGAGAATGGGAAGATTTTAGCGCGGCCATGGTGAGGGCCGCTTGGGCGAATTCGGCGCCGCGATTGATCGCGCCGAGGCAACGCGCCTCGGCTTGCGCGCGGGTGTTGGCCACGATCACGCCGTTGATCACGGGACGGCGCGCGGCGAGGCTCACGTGTTGCAAGGCGTGCGAGACGCTGTTGCCCACCATCTCGTGGTGGTTGGTGTCGCCGCCGATCAAGACCCCGAGCGCGACCAGGCAATCATGCCGGCCACTCTCCGCGAGCAACTGGATCGCATACGGCACCTCGTGCGAACCGGGCACGCGCACGACTTCGATGCGCTCGGCGCGCACGCCCTGGGCGTTGAGCGTCGCGCGGAAACTCTGCAAAAGACCCTCGACCAGCTCCGCGTTGAAGCACGCCGCGGCTACCCCGAAAGAAAGCGGGGCACCGTTCACCGGACTAAGTGCAGGTGCGTCGAGGCTCATGGAAGGGTCAGTGAACGTGCCGCGCTTGCCCACCGCAACCTGAAATCTAGCCCACTCGTTTTCAACGCCACAGCCGAGGTCACGCGGCGTTTTTGCGCACACGTTTGGGAAGCTTTGGGTTGCGATACACCGAGCCCAGCGCCAGTTTCACGCTTCATCCCCATGAAATTCTACCCCGCCTTCTCGGCCTTTTGCGCGTCTCTCTCGCTCGTGGTTTTGAGCCACGCTGCGCCCAACACCGGCTCGCCTTTTTACGGCGAGGCCCCCGATGCCCATCATCCTTGGGCTGTTCACGATCAAAACCGCCCGCAACCCAAGCGCGTGGAACCCGGCACCTTCAGCAGCGCCGCGCAACCCGGCCAACCGCCTTCCGACGCTATCATCCTCTTCGACGGCACCGCCGCCTCACTTGCGAAATGGGAATCCGACACGAAACCCGGCATGCCCGCGCAAGCCACCAAGTGGATCGTGCGCGACGGCGCCCTCGAATGCGTGCCCAAATCCGGCTACATCCGCACCAAGGAACAGTTCGCCGATTGCCAACTTCACGTCGAATGGGCCGCCCCCTTGGCCGTCTCCGGCGACAGCCAAGGTCGCGGCAACAGCGGCATCTTTCTGATGGGTCTCGCCGAAGTCCAAGTACTCGATAATTACAACAACCCCACTTACGCCGACGGTTTTGCCGCGTCCGTCTACGGCATCAATCCGCCCATGGCCAACGCCCTGCGCCCGCCCGGTGAATTCCAAGTCTACGACATCATTTTCCGCCGCCCCGTTTACCGCAACGGCCAACTCGTCGACGCCGGCCGTCTCACTGTGTTTTGCAATGGCGTGCTCATGCAAGACGCCACACCCCTCGAAGGCCCGGGCGGCCACATGAAACGCTCCGTGCCCATCGAGTTTCCGGCGCAAGGCCCACTCAAACTCCAGGACCACGGCAACCCCGTGCGTTACCGCAACATTTGGTATCGCCCGCTCCCGCCCCGCAGTATCGAGGGCGGCACCGATGGCGCGCTCACCACTGAGGCGACGACCGCCAAGCGCCATGAAATCGCCACCAACCTCCGCGCCGACGCCGCCAAGCTCAGCGACACCGCCAAAATGCTCCGCCTCGCTGAATCACTTTCCTACGAAAACGACGCAGGCACCGCCGCCTCCGTCGAAAAAATGGCCAGCGATTACGTCGGTGGCCTGCAAAAACTCCAAGGTCCCGCACTCGAAGCGAAAAAAGGCGAAGCTAAATCCGTCCAACGCGCCTTCGCTTATCTGCAGAAAAATAAAATTCTCGTCGCACCTTATAAGCCCAAAACCCAGCTCGACGCCCTCACCAAGGCGCAAGGTTGGGACGACGTGAAAAAATAAACACCGCCTAAGCTCTCAACTCTCACCCTAAGCCCGCGCCCTAGTTGCGCGGGCTTTTTTATTTCCACGCGACTCCACGCTTTGAATATCTTTGTTCTAACGACACCCTACAGGCATTCCGCTTCGCCTGTTCACCCACACGCACGTTTCACCCCTCTCATTCCATGACGCTCCAAGACGCCGAAACCATCGATCTCGCCACGCCGACCGGCCCCATGCGCTCCTATATCTTCCGGCCGCAGGCGCCCGGACGTTATCCAGGCATCGTGCTCTACTCGGAAATTTTTCAAGTCACCGGTCCTATCCGCCGCACCGCCGCGATGCTCGCCGGCCACGGCTTTGTCGTCCTCGTGCCTGAGATTTATCACGAATACGAACCCGCCGGCACCGTACTCGCCTACGACCAAGCCGGCGCCGACCGCGGCAACGCCCTGAAAACCACCAAGCCGCTCGACGCCTACGACACCGACGCCCGCGCCGCACTCGATTTCTTAAAATCCTACGCGCCGTGCACTGGCGCCCTCGGCGTCCTGGGCATCTGCATCGGCGGCCACCTCGCGTTTCGCGCGGCGATGAACTCCGGCGTACGCGCCGTGGCTTGTTTCTACGCGACTGACATCCACAAACGCAGCCTCGGCGCCGGCATGAACGACAACACACTCGACCGCATCCCCGAGCTGAAAGCCGAAGCGCTCATGATTTACGGCCGCCAAGACCCGCACGTACCCGCCGAGGGCCGCGCCAAAGTTTACGCTGCGCTCGCCGCCGCCGGCGCGAATTTCACGTGGCACGAATTCAACGGCGCCCACGCCTTCATGCGCGACGAAGGCTACCGCTACGATCCCGAGCTCGCCCTCCAATGCTACCGCCTCGCCCTTGATCTCTTCCGCCGCAAACTCGGCGACGGCGATCAACTAGTTACGCTTTCTCAACCGACGGAATCAAAACACTGAGCGTCCGCACCGAAAAATTTACCGCGCATACTCCGCCGGCACCGCGGTGATAGGACGCAGTTCAATCCCGCGGTAAAAAATCTCCGCCCCTTCGGATTGCAGGATAAGCGGGCCCTGATTCACGGGCTCAGGCGTCGGCGCATCCAGTCGCAACGTGCGGTGCAACCGCATCACGACTTGGCCGTTTACGATGTGGATGCTGTCTTCGCCCACGCACACGAGCTCGACGGTGTTCCACTCGCCCGTCGGTTTCTCGTTGTCGGGTTGTTTCACGCAGCGCCCGTCCTGTCCCGGCACTTGCGCAAAAACATTCCACGCGCCCTTGGGATCATAATCGTAAACCGCCTTCGTCGCCGCGTTGCCCGTGCCTTTGCGCAAGACCGAGCGCACAAACACAAACGAACCGACCGAATAAAGATCGCCCACGTCGCGCTCCTGAATTTGCAACTCCGTCGACCGCGCCCAAGTGCGCCCCTCGGCGCCCGGATCCGCGTGCACACGGTACAACAAACCACTGTCGCGCGGCGTCTCGGGACGATCTCGCGGGGGCCACTTTTTTTGGCCCCACTTGAATTGCAGCCGGAGATGATAATTTGAAAAACTCGCGCGCGTGCGCAACTCGCCGAAAACCTGACCGGAAATCCGAATCGCAGGTTGGCCATCAACTGTCGTCACGGTGAACACGCTCAAAGGATCGCGCCCGCTTCCGAGCGGCTGCGTGAAATTGCCCTTCGCGTCGCGCGGCTCGTCCGGGAGCACCGCGCTCGGATGTGGCTTGGCCAACCATGTCGTCCAACCTTCGAGATCACGCCCGTTCCAAAGCGGCGACCACGGCGCCTCTGCCGCCACCCCCACGCTTAAAACCGCTAAAAAAATCAGGCACGCTCTCAGGTAATAAAAAAGCATGAGCGAAAATCTAGGCCGTCAAGCGCCACGCTCAAACTTCAATTTGTCGCGGCACAGTTCGAGTGGCCCCTCTTGATTTATCCCCGATTTGAATGAGCCACGAGGCCGACACAAAAAAGCCCGTCGCGACGAGAGCGACGGGCTGAGTTTAAAAACGGAATATCAGCTTACTTGGCGGCAGCGGGCGCAGCGGGAGCCGCGGGCGCGACTGGAGCGGGAGCGCTGGCCTTGAT
>CAJAFD010000505.1 GCA_903938935.1 uncultured Opitutia bacterium | reverse complement strand
GTCGTCGGTGGGGGCGGGGGAGGCGGAGTCGCTGTCGAGTTCGGCACGTTCCTCGGCGGATGCTTGGTTTTCGTGCTCGTCGGTCGTGCGGTCGAGGCTCTCGCCGTCCATGGGCAGCTCTTCCAGGGTCGGGTTGGCCTGGAGTTCTTCTTGGATGACGGTGCGTAGCTCCAGGGCCGCGACCTGCAGGATTTTCAGGGATTGGCGGAGTTGGGGCGCGAGAACGAGAGACTGTGTCTGTCGTTGGCGTAGGTCTTGGCTGAAGCCGGGGCCGCTCATGAGTGGGATGAGAAAGGAAGGGTTCTCATTTTACATGGGGGTGTCGGGTGGGAAGGGCGGGGATGATGGGGTCGCGCACTTCAAAAAGATCTTTGATGTAGATGCCGAGTTTCTCGTTGGTCGGGCCGTAGCCGTCGCGGTAGAGGTGCATCTCGAGGTCAGTGAGGATATCGAGGGCGGATTGGTAGCGGCGGTCGCGGTCGCGTTGAAAGCAGCGTTGAAGGACGGCTTCGAGGTCGGGTTTGATGTCGGGCCGCAGCGAACTGAATTGAGGGATGGCGAGGTTGAGGATGTTGCGGCGTGATTGGGCGCGTTCGGTGGAGAAGAACACGTTGCGCGAAAGCAGGACCTCCGAGAGGACGATGCCGAGCGGGAAGAGATCGGCGCGGGCGTCGGTGACGACGTAGCTGGCTTGTTCGGGGGAGAGGTACTCGTCTTTGCCGGCGATGACTTTGCCTTCCTCGTTGTACATGAGGTCGAGGGCCTTCGCGATGCCGAAGTCGGTGAGTTTCACGTCGCCCTCATAGGCGAGCATGATGTTTTTCGGGCCGATGTCGCGGTGGACGATGTTGAGGTGGCGGCCCTCGCGGTCGCATTTGTTATGCGCGTAGGCCAAGCCGCGGGCGACGCGGGAAATAATAAAGGCGGCGAGGTCGGCGGGCACGGGGCGACCGAGCTGGCGGTGGCGTTCGATGAATTGCTCGAGGTTGATGCCGCGGACAAATTCCATGACCATGAAGTACTGGCCGCCGACGTGGCCGAGGTGGTAGGTCTGGACGATGTTGGTGTGGATCAAATCGGCGACGAGGCGGGCTTCACCGATGAAATTTTGCTGAAACTGTTCGAGGGCGGAGTATTCTTCGCGAATGAGTTTCACCGCGACGACTTTTCTGAAATTGCCCGCGCCGAGTTGGACCGCTTCGTAAACGACGCCCATCCCGCCCTCTGCGATTTTACGAGTCATCTCGTAATGGAGTTCGTTGAAGATGTGCTTGATGGCGGCCACGGCCACAGAAGACAGCGGGGCCGAACTCAGCTGGCAAGGAAGCAAATCCGTTTTAGGCCTGATTCCTGCTGTGAGCGTTGAATTTGACAGCCTGAGGGTTCGGTTCAGTTTTTTTTCATGGTCACATTAACGGCACGCGCCGCCCAGCAAGTCCGCTCCATGCAGGTTGAATCGGCCGCGCCAACCAAGCGTTTACGCGTGTTTGTGGAGTCCGGCGGATGCTCGGGTTTTCAATACGGCATGTCGTTCGACGAAACGAAACCCGACGACACGGTCATCGAGAGTGAAGGCGTACCGATGTTGCTCGATCCAGCGAGCCTAGCTTATTTGAGCGGTTCGCAGATTGATTTCGACGACGGCCTACACGGTAAAGGCTTCGACATCAAAAACCCCAACGCCCAGAGCACCTGCGGCTGCGGCAAGTCCTTTAACTGATCTCCGCGGCGTTCCACGGCGCTCCGCCTCAGTCGTCTTTGCCCGATGCCGCAGCGGCGCGAGCCTCGTGCAAGGCAACGATGCCGAAGGTGAGCCCACGGGCGCTGACTTGATCAAAACCTGCCGCTTGGATCTCGGCGGCCAGCGCTGGGCGATCCGGAAACTGCTCAATGGTTTCGTTGAGATAAACGTACGCCGCTTTGTCCCCCGTCACCGCTCCGGCCATTTTAGGCAAAACGTGGCGCAGGTAGAAAAAATAAAACGGCCTGAACCACGTTTGTGGCTGAGAAAATTCCAGCACCCAAAGGCGGCCGCCAGGCCGGAGCACGCGCCGCATCTCGCTCAGCGCCCGATGCCGATCGGCCATGTTGCGCAGGCCAAACGAAATCGTGACCGCATCATAACTCGCGTCCGGTACGGGCAAATTCAATCCGTCGCCCGGCTCAAACGTCACGTTCGCATAACGCGGATCCTGCGCGCGTTGTTGTTTTAAAACCGCCTCGTCGAGCATCGGTTGGCAAAAGTCCATGCCGACGATCTGGGTCTGCGGCGCGAGCCCCCGCGCCAACGCAAATGCCACATCGCCGCTGCCCGTGGCCAAGTCCAACACCTCGCGCGGGGCATGCCGCCGCACGGCTCCCACCAAGGTGCGGCGCCACCAGCGATCGATGCCGCCGCTCAATAGCCGGTTCGCGAGGTCGTAGCGCACGGCGATGCGCGAAAACATCGAATTCACCGCTCGGGGATCAGGATTTTTGGTGGCCATGGAATAGGTAATAACCCTTAAGAGCGTATTTACCCAAAGGGTTGACGCAACTCAGCTTCTGAGGAATTGTCTTTTTGATCACGTTACAAACAAAACCCTAAACGCACATCCAACTATGTCCTCAAATCTAACTAAACGGGAAATCGTACTTAACATCTTCCGCAAGACGGGATTTCCCCAGAAACAGATTGTTGATACGGTTCAGCAGACGCTGGACATTATCCAGAAAGCCTTGGCGGACGGACGTAACGTCGAGCTCCGCAACTTCGGCGTGTTGGAAGTCCAAGTGCGCAAACAACGCGTCGGCCGCAACCCCAACAAGCCCGAGGCTGAAGTCATTATCCCGCAGCGCGCTGTGGTGAAATTCAAGTCCGGCAAGATCCTCAAGCAACAGCTCAAGAAGATCGATTTGGCCAAGATCGGCTAATCCGTACCTTCGTTTTATTTCGACCCGGCCCAGTTTCGACTGGTCCGGGTCTTTTTTTGGTTGGCGGGTGACGGGTTCGGGGCGCTACCTTGCCGGTCCCATGGCCACGTTCCAGACCCTGCCCGGTTTCCGCGAGTTCTATCCCGAGGATCTTTCCCGCCGGAATCACATCTTCCGTCTCTGGCGTCAGACCGCCGGCGCTTACGGGTTTGCCGAATACGACGCGCCCGTGCTTGAGCCGCTCGATCTTTATAAAACCAAGTCCGGCGACGAAATCGAAGGCCAACTTTTCAGTTTCACCGACAAAGGCGGCCGCGAAGTCGCCCTCCGGCCCGAGATGACTCCGACCGTGTGCCGGCTCGTCGGCGCTAAAGCCAGCGCCCTCAAGCGCCCGATCAAGTGGTACAGCATCGCCGAATTTTACCGCTACGAGCGCATGCAAAAAGGCCGCGGGCGCTGCTTCTTTCAGTTCAACGCCGATATTTTCGGCGAACCCGGCCCCGAGGCGGAGATCGAGCTGATCGCGCTTTTGACCCAATGTCTGTGCAGTTTCGGCCTCACCGAGCAGGATTTTTACGTGCGCCTCAGCGACCGGAATCTGTGGTTTTATTATCTCGAAGCGCTCGGGCTCGACGAAGCGCGCATCCGCGCCGTGTTGGGCGCCGTCGATAAATTCGAAAAAATGGGCGATGACGCCTTCAAGGCCTACGCGGAGCAATTCGGCGAATTGGAAGCCGGCCTCAAAGCCAAGGTGCTCGAGTTTCTCCAAATCAAATCGTTGCCGGCGCTGGAAGCGGTGCTCGCGCCCATCGGCGGCGAGAAACTCGCGGCGCGCTTGGGGGATTGGCGGAAACTCTTGGGTGGCCTCGCCGCGATGGGCCTGGAGCGCTTCGTTGAAGTCGATCTCGGGGTCGTGCGCGGTCTGGCCTATTACACGGGCTTCGTGTTCGAGGCGTTTGACCGCAAAGGCGAACTCCGCGCGCTGGCCGGCGGCGGGCGCTACGACGATCTCGTGCAAAAACTCGGCGGCCCAGCGTTGCCGGCGGTGGGTTTTGCGATTGGCGATATGACGTTTGCGCTGCTGCTCGAACAGCGCGGTTTGATGCCGACGTTTGTGCAGGCGCCCGATGTGTATTGCGTGATCGGCGGCGAGGCGGAGCGGCGCGCGGCGTTTGCCGATATTCAAGCGCTGCGGGCGATGGGCTATCGCGTCGATTATCCACTTAAGGAAGTCGCGTTCGGTAAACAGTTCAAAACCGCTTCGGATTCCGGCGCCAAGTTGGCGCTCATTTACGGCGCCGAAGAATTAGCGAAGGGCATCGTGAAAATCCGCGACCTCGGTGATCGCACCGAGAGTGAAGTCGCCAGCGCCAACGTGGCGGCGACCGTGCGGGAATTTTTTACGAGTTAAAAAAATAGCAGAAAGTCGTGTCACAGGTGACTCCTGCACGGCTTTAAAAAGTCTGTTTAAAGTGCGTTTGAGTTGCAGCTTACCTTGCTTAGGTGCGCCACTGTTTCTCGTGCCTGCTCGGTCTCGTAATCCCAAGAAAAAAGTCTGGCTAAAAATTTTACGGATGAGGAGTGATTGCCACAATGGTCAAAATGGGCATGCGCTTTTTGCCTTCACCAGCATCTGGCCCATAATGGAAGAAGACGCGATACGCTCCGGGTGTTTTGTTTTGAGTTGTGTCCGTCAAGTTCTGCAAAAAGGGGATCGGTGGTATGTGGCTGGATGAGATAAAAAATTTATGAGGAGGGTTAAGGGAGGAGGCGAAGCTTCC
>CAJAFD010000504.1 GCA_903938935.1 uncultured Opitutia bacterium | reverse complement strand
CATGGCGACCGGCCGCGTTGCCAAACTTTTAGTGCTGGGCTGGAGGCAAAAATTCCGTCGTCGCGACACTCTCCGCCGTCAGCACGGCGCCCAAAATTTTCAACTGCGATAATTTATCAATCTGATCCCGGATCCGTTGCGGCTCGATGCGCCCGATGGCCTCGCCACGCGCCGCTTCGCCGCGAACTAACCCGCGCACACGCATCTCGTCGCGCGAGAATTCCAAAAAAGCCCGCGTCATGTGCGCGTTGCGCTCCAAGATCAAGGCATGAGCTGGAGCGGGATCGCCTTCGAGATAATCCTGCCAACCGCGGATCGAAGCGGCAACAAACGCCCGCACCACCTCCGGTTCAGCCCGCGCTAATTCACGCCGACAAAAAATCGTGTGGTACACATCAAGCCCCGCCGCGCGCAGCGGCAACGTGCGGATTGCGACCCCTTTTTCGCGAGCCAGATACGGCTCGTTGGTCACTAAGCCTTGTTGGATCGCCTCGGGATCGCTGAAAAAACCAGCCAGACCGTAAGTCTGCGGCCGCAACGCAAACTCGATGCCACGACTTTTTTTCAGCCATGGAATCCAGGCCATCCCGATCGACGCCGTGACGGTGCGACCCGCCAGGTCCTCAAGCGTTTTTACGGGACTAGCGGCATGCACGAGCAACACCTGTGAATCGTGCTGCAACACCGCCGCGACCATCATCACCGGCAAACCTTGGCTGGCGGCCACAATCAGATCATCGCTGCGATTCATCCCGAAATCAGCCTGTCCTTTTGCGACGCGCAAATTGATACCGGCACCCGGTCCACCAGGCAGCAACTCAACCGCCAAACCTGCCTCGCGATAAAAGCCCTTGGCCAGCGCTTGATAAAAACCACCGTGTTCCGCCTGAGGAAACCAATCGGTCTGCAAGGTCACGGTTCTCAGCGTCGGCCGTGCTTTCGCATCCTGCGGACGCGCACAACCCGGCCCGAACAGGCCCAGAGCCACGATTCCACAAAAAATGACGCATCCACGCATCCGCGAACTTTGCGCGTATCGCCAGGCCTTCGGCGAGCTAAACTCCGTCGGCGCGGCTTAAACGTTTGCGCCGATTCTGCGCGCGGCGTTGCCCCACAAAATCGACTCCTTTTCCGCCGCGCTCAGACCCGCCGCTGCTACTTCATCGAGCAAGCGCACCATTTCTGGCTCCGCTGCACTGGCAGGATAATTGTTCAAAGGAAAATCCGAGCCAAACCAGACGCGATTCGCTCCGACTTGGTTGATAAATCGCCGCCATATCGTCGCGTCGTACAGTAAAGGTGAGGCAGCCGTATCGTAAAAAACGCGTTGAAATTCCGCCGCCGTGGCATCGCCCAAAGGCTCGCCGCCGCCCCAGTGCGCCAACACCAACGTCACGTTGGGCCATGCTCGCGCGAGATGAACGAACTCCTCGCGCGCTGTCTCGATTCGTCCCGGATAAATCGGCCCGCGCGCATCGGTCACATGGAGATTCACCGGCCAATTAAATTCCGCCGCCCACGCCAGCACCGCGGAAAACTCAGCGCCTTCCATCGCATACCCCTGCGCCTGAGGCGAGAGTTCGCCGATACCACAAAGCCCTTCCGCTCGGGCACGCTGCAACTCTGCGACCGCTTGGTCTGCACCAGCAGCGGGTTGCACCGTCGCGAACGCGCTCAGGCGCTCGGGATGTAGGCGCACGAGGTCGGCAAAAAAACGATTTTGCCGCGCGCAATTTTCCGCCCGCCGCCAATACCAACCGAGCAACACCGCGCGCTCCACTCCCGCTCGATCCATGGTGCGCAAGAGTTCATCGACGTTTGGAAAACCCTGCACGGGCCGGCCATCTTTGCGGCGCCGCGCGCACATCCGCGCCCAGGCTTCCTCGCCGTGCGCCGCGGCCCAAGCGACCGGAGCCCGATTGATCTCATCGGGATAAAGGTGGACATGACTGTCGATCACACGCGGCACGGCATGAAACTCGCTCATTGCCGCGCACGATTCAATTTATAAACCTGCCACACCTCCCCATGCTCCAACGTCTCTTCCAACTCGACCGCAATCGCACTACCCCCGCCCGTGAGTTCCAAGCCGGCGTGACCACATTTGCCGCGATGGCGTACATACTTGCCGTCAATCCGGCGATTCTCGCCAACGCCGGGATGGACAAGGGTGCGCTCGTCACCGTCACCGCCCTCACCGCCGCGTTGGCGACGGCGATCATGGCCTTGCTGACAAACTACCCGATCGCGTTGGCGCCGGGCATGGGCATCAACGCTTTTTTCACGTTCACCATCGTCCTCGGCAAAGGTCTGCCGTGGTCGGAGGCGCTCGGGATGGTTTTCGTCAACGGCCTCATTTTTCTGGCGCTATCACTGACGGGCATCCGCGAGAAAATTATCGCCGCTATTCCGCACGCGCTGAAAATCGCCGTCACTTGCGGCATTGGGTTATTCATCGCCTTCATCGGCCTGAAAAATGGCGGCGTGATCGTGGCCAATCCGGCGACGTTTGTCGGCGCGGGTGATTTCGCTTCAGGACCAGTCGCGCTCTGTCTGGCGGGTGTGTTTTTGACCATCATTCTCGTGGCCCGCGGCGTCCCGGGCGCGATTGTGATCAGTATCGCGGTGATTACGCTGATTGGCTTGTTCGTGCCAGCGGCGGGTGGAACGAAGGTCACGCAACTCCCGAGTGCGTTGATCGCCGCGCCACATTCGCCGGCCCCCGTTTTTTTGAAACTAACGTTTAACTTTCTCACCAGTTGGACGGCATTCACGGTCGCGTTGCCTTTAATTTTGACGCTCCTGCTCGTCGACATGTTCGACAACATCGGCACGCTCATCGGCGTCACTAAACGCGCGGGATTGTTGGCGGCAGATGGCACCTTGCCCAAAGCCGGTCGGGCCTTGCTCGCCGATTCGCTCGCGACCATCGCCAGCGCGCTTTTCGGGACGTCAACGGTGGTGAGCTACATCGAATCGGCCTCGGGCGTCGAAGCCGGCGGCCGCACGGGTCTTACGTCGCTGACGACGGCGGGCTTTTTTCTTTTGGCGCTGTTTTTCACGCCACTAATTTTGATTGTGCCAGCGGCGGCCACGGCGCCAGCGCTCGTGGTGGTGGGCATTTTCATGATGCAGTCGGTCATCGAGATCGACATGACCGATTTTAAAATCGCCGCACCGGCGGTGCTCACCATTTTTGCCATTCCGCTCACGTTCAGTATCGCGGAAGGCATCGGCCTCGGGCTCATCGCGGCTGCGATTTTGGCGATCGGCCTCGGCAAAACCAAGATGTTGACGACGCTGGGTTATTTTATTGCGGGCATTTTTTTCCTACAGTTTTTCAAAATCTTCCCCTTCAGCGGCTGAAAAATGGAGAGCGCATTTTTGTATGCGTACACCTCCGTCAAGTCCTCAAGACAAGCCTATGTCACAGCTTTGTCTCATTTTTTTACTGGAGCCTTACTTAGCTTTTGCTTGAGTTATGCAAACGGACACCAAGCTAGATTAGTAAAATCCGAAAAACCCACCCCAAATCCAACCCTCCTGCTATGATTATGCACAGCTACCGCATATCCCTGATTTCCCCCGTTGCGCGGAAATTGGTCAAGATCGCCGCACTCGGCGTTGCCCTCTCATTGGTTCAAGCGCATCTCGCCCCTGGCGTGCACGCTGCTGATAACAAAGCCCCGGCCTCGGCTGCTGGTGTCATCATCGGCACCGTGACCAATAAAGCCACCGGCAACGGTCTGATCGGCGCTAAAGTTGAAATCACCGCGCTCAACCTCAGCGCCTTCGTGGACAACACCGGTCGCTACCTTTTGAACGCGCCCGCTGGCACCCACGATCTCGTGGTCACCTACACGGGCCTCGACACCCAAACGATCCCAGTCGTCGTTACGGCCGGCCAACCCTCCGTGCGCGACTTCGTCCTGACGAGCTCTGTGCTGATGCTGGATGCCTTCAAGGTCGCTAGCGTCAAAGAGGGGCTTTCCTCCGCGATGACCCAGCAACGCAACGCCGATAACCTCAAGAATATCGCGTCCATGGATTCGCTCTCCGACTTGCCTAATATGAACGCCACCGAGCTCGCCATCCGCTTGCCGGGTGTGGCCTTTGGTAATCCCGGAGACGAAGTCGTAGAAGTTATCAGCGTCCGCGGCATGGGCGCAGGCATGACCTCGATCAGCATCGACGGCGGCGGCATGTCCTCGTTTAGTGCGCAAAACCGCAACACGCGCATGACCGCCTTCACGGGCAACATGTTCGAATCCCTCGAGCTCACCAAGGGCCAGACCCCCGACCGCAGCGTCGATTCCCTCGGTGGCGGCGTAAATTTCAAAACCAAATCACCCCTCAATCAGAGCGAGAAACGCCGCATGAGTTACAACTTCACGGCGCGCCAAGCCCCGTGGTTCACCGAGCAGGTCCCGCTGCGTGAGATGCGCCGCACTCATGCGCTCTTCAACGGTTCCTACATCGAAAAATTCGCCATTTTCGGCAGCGACACCGAAAACTTGGCTGTCTCGGTCAACGCCTTCTACAGCGAAAACGCCTTTGGTTTCTTCCGCACCAATCGCGATTACCAGCAAACCAATGCGCAACCCGCCTACGTCTGGGATTACCGTACGCAGGATAACTACAACAACCGCATGCAACGCAGCCTGAGCACCAAGTGGGACTACCGCTTCGACCGCAACAATCTGCTTAAGCTTAATCTGATTTACAACGATGCCCCCGAGCCAATGCGCCGCCAATATCAGGTCCGCGCTTTCGCCGGTAGCCAGACCACCGTGCCCAACGCCACGAACACTGGCGTCGTCCCCGGCTGGACCGACCGCATCACGACCGTCCGCGCCGTGCCGACCGCCGCCAACGCGACCTCAAACACGACCGCCCCGGCCCTCATCGACGTCACCGCCAACCTCATCAACCGCGACCAACGCCTTCGTCACATGGATCTAGGTGGTGAACACCGCTTCGGTCCCTTTGAGGCCGATTGGGCCGCACTCTGGAGCCGCACGCGCTATCGCTACCTCGGCGCAGAAGGCAATCTCGTCAATCGCATCGGCAACGTCCCCTTCATCGGACCCAACGGCTCTCCCGGCTCCGCGACCAACAACGTCGTCGGCCCCAATGGCGAGACCGGCGTAGGTTGGATTCTGGACCGCACCCAGTCCGATCTCTATCCGCGCTTCATCCAAAACGGCGGCCTAGATTTCACGAATCCCAACAACTACCGGCCAGCCGTCAACGGCCTCAGCACCCAGTCCGGCAACTTAGATATCGATCAAATCCGCGAAGCCCGCTTCAATTTGAAATATTTGGTGCCGATCAGCGCGTTCACCGCCTACTTGAAGACGGGAGCCTCCGTGCGCGACCACACGGTCGAACTCGAACGCCGTAATCGCCGCTGGAGCTACATTGGCACCTCCGCTCTCCGCACAGATCCATCGCTCCTCATGTGGGATACCGTCAAGACCGGCCGCAAGATTCCGCAATGGGAAGGCGCAGAGTTTATCCAAAACGGCCAGCCGACCAATCCTACTCTCTGGCAGGAAGATAAATACTTCTACGAAAACAACCGCCGCACGGCCTCCAACAAGGTCAACGAGGTCATCACCGGCTATTACATCATGTCGCAGGGTAAAATCGGCCGCAA
Organism: uncultured Opitutia bacterium; assembly: GCA_903938935.1. Classification (GTDB taxonomy): domain Bacteria; phylum Verrucomicrobiota; class Verrucomicrobiia; order Opitutales; family Opitutaceae; genus Tous-C4FEB. The sequence continues at coordinate 19,444 of CAJAFD010000504.1, read as the reverse complement.
CGGCTTCCTCTTCGGCGTCCGCCGCGAAATCACCGACACGACCGGTGAGGGCCGCCGTCGTTCCCGCGTGCTCACCACCACCGCCCAACAGCTCGCCGATCCCGCCGGCTCCGCCGAGAAAGACAGCATCTATTACAAGAACGACGGCTCCTACGGCCAAAACTTCCCCAGCGTGCACCTTTGGCGCGACCTCACCCCCAACCTGAAGGCCCGCGCCGCTTGGACCACCGGCTTCGGCCGGCCAACGCTAGCCAATAACGTCGCCGCCCTTTCGTTTAACGACACCAATCAGACGGTCACCTTCGGAAATCCCGACCTGAAGCCCACCAAGGCCAAGAACTGGGATTTCTCGCTCGAATACTACTTCAACCCCTCCGGCAGCATCACGGTGGGCTGGTTCCACAAGCGCCTCGACGACATCATCGTCTCCAACTTCAACATCGGTACCGTCGCTCCCGGCACGGATAACGGCTATGAAGGCGAATTCGTCGGTTACTCCATCCTCTCTAGCGCCAACGCCGGCACGGCCTACACCCAAGGCTGGGAGTTCAGCTACCTCCAGCAGTTCCGCTTCCTGCCCGGCCCACTTAAGGGCCTCCGCCTCAACGCCAACATGTCGCAAATTACAGCCCACGGTGACTACGGCATCGTTGGCGCCTATCTTAAAGATAAAGAAGTGAACGGATTCATCCCGCGCACCGGTAACGTTTCCCTCGCTTGGGATTACAAAAAATTTGGGGCCTCAATCAGCTACAACTACACTTCAGAGAGCATCCGCAATGCGTACAATATCGCCCAGCCTTCCCGTAATCAATACCTCCAGGCCCGCGAGCTCGTGAATGCCAACATCCGCTACACCATCCGCCCTAGCGTGACGCTCAACTTCGGTGTGCAAAATCTCTTCAACGAGCCACAAATCTACTACCGCAGCGTCCGCGACCAACTGGAGACCTTCCTCGTTAACGGCACGACCATCACTGCCGGCATCGAGGGTCGATTCTAAGCCCACTGACGCGCCAGCGTTAAACTGGCCCACCCCACCAAGCCGCGCCTAAACCCGCGGCTTTTTTGTACCCGCACTGCCACAAGTGCAGCCGTAAAATCTCTCGCCGCTACACCGATCCCAACCAACCAGATAATACCCGCACCATCGACTCCGGCACCAATGCGGACCATAGCAATTTCAAATTAAGAGAAATAATCGTCAAAGTGATCAACCACCCCAACCCTTGGAGCCACCATGCGTTCACGAATTCGCCCATCTTAGCCCGATCCCCCGTAAAGCGCATCAAAGGCCAACATGCAAAACCGAGCTGCATGCTAAGACAAACCTGACTCGCAACGAGCAATTCGGTACTCTTCTGCTCCCCATAAACGCCGATCACCACCACCGCCGGCACCAGTGCGATCGCCCGCGTCATTAACCGACGCAACCAAGGCCTCATCCGAAAATTCAAAAAGCCCTCCATCACGATCTGCCCAGCCAAGGTTCCGGTGATCGTAGAATTTTGCCCCGAAGCCAGCAAAGCCAACGCAAACAAAGTACCCGCAAACGTCACCCCCAGCACCCCATCCAAAAGATGATAAGCCTGCTGAATCTCCGCCACTTCTCCGTGCCCATTACGGTGAAAAGCCGACGCCGCTAAAACCAAGATCGCTGCGTTGATAAAAAGCGCGAACATCAGAGCGAACGTCGAATCGATCGTACCAAATTTGATCGCCTCGGCCTTGCCCTCCGAATTCTGCACAAAGCGACGCGTTTGGATGATCGACGAGTGTAAATAAAGATTATGCGGCATCACCGTCGCTCCCAAAATACCAATCGCCACATACAACATCTCCGAATTGCGCAAAATCTCCAGCCTCGGAATGAAGCCGCTCATCACCCCGCCCATATCCGGTTTTACGAGATACAACTCCACCGCAAAACAACCACCAATCGTAAGGATCAACGTCACCACCAGTGCCTCCAAGTATCGAAATCCGCGATCCTGTAATAGTAATACCAACATCACATCCAAAACCGTAATTACACAGCCCCAGATCAAAGGTATCCCAAACAACAATTGCAGCCCGATCGCCGATCCCACCACCTCAGCTAAATCGCATGCGGCAATCGCCAGCTCACATAAAATCCATAAAAACCATACCACCGGCCGTGGATAATGATCGCGACAGGCCTGAGCCAAATCACGCCCCGTCACCACCCCAAGTTTCAAACACAGATGCTGCAGCAAGATGGCCATCAAATTTGAGATCATGATGACAGCGAGCAGGGAGTAACCAAATTTGGAGCCACCCGCGAGATCCGTGGCCCAATTCCCCGGATCCATGTATCCCACCGCCACCAAAAATCCAGGCCCAGAAAAGGCTAAAATTTTCCGCCAGAAACCAGACCCACTAGGCACATTCACCGTGCGATGCGATTCTGGCAAACTCGCACCTCCCTCACGGCGACGCCAGCCATTACCTCCTGCCATGGGGGTACCTGAGCCCGAATCGCTCATCGCTGGCTATGCCCCCGTTTCCTGGAAGGAATTTTCTCCGTGTCTTTGCTCATGACCTGAGGCAACACGGGCTATTTTGATTAGTCAAAATAATTTACTTGTTGTATCAAAGCCATGTCACACTTCATTTACCGCAATGCCTAGCAGCACCGTTGAAAATTATCTCAAGCACATCTTGTTGCTCTCGGATGGCTCCGAGGATCTGGTCTCAATGGGCGAATTAGCCTTAGCGCTATCCGTTGTTCCTGGCACTGCGACGACCATGATCAAGGCCCTCGCACGCGAAGGCTACGTCGCCCATCAACCTCGCCAAGGCGTGTGCCTCACTCCAGCCGGTCGCACCGTCGCCCTGAGTGTATTGCGCAAACACCGCTTAGTTGAAACGTTTCTAGTCAATGTGCTCAAAATGGACTGGGCCTCAGTTCACGCCGAAGCCGAGCAACTCGAGCACGCCATTTCCGACGAGGTACTCGACCGACTCGACGCTCTGCTGGGCTATCCCGCGACCGATCCGCACGGAGATCCGATTCCTAGCCATAAAGGGAAGCTCAACCTTCAAGTCTACGCGTCCTTAGCGACCTGCACTCTCAAAAAACCCCTTCGCATCGTGCGCATCAGCGAACAGACGACGGAGTTCCTGCAATTTGCCGAACAAAACCATCTCCTGCCAGGATCAACCCTGAGTGTCACGAGTCGGAATTTACCCGCAGGCTTGGCTACCATCAAAACCTCCGGCACTCGCGCTCAAGCCCTGAGCATCACCGCGGCAGGAAAAATTCTGGTCGAGCCGCTGCGCCGCTGATTTTCGGACATTACACTGGCGAGTTACGCCTTGCCCCGCTTTGGGCGCAGCCACCACTCTTTCCGCGATGTCGCCCACTTTTGCCCGCATCGTTTTCGGTCTCACCCTCACTTTTTTTGCCGCATTCTTTATCTGGCCGATTTTCCAAATCCTCAAAGGAGGTTTTATTGATGCGGACGGCCACTTCACGCTCGCCTATATTGGTGCCCTGCTCGCCGACCCAACCTATGTCGGGGGACTGCGCAATTCATTCCTGCTCGCCTGCGCCGCGACGACGTTAGCGCTCCTCATCGCTCTACCACTCGCCTTTATCAGCGATCGTTTTCTTTATCCTGGGAAAACCATTTTAGGCTCATTGGTACTCATCCCGATGATTTTACCTCCCTTCGTCGGAGCCATCGGAATCAAGCAAATTTTCGGTCAATACGGCGCGCTCAACGCCTTACTCGTCAACCTGCACCTCAGGCCAACGGGTTGGACGTTCGACTGGTTCGCGGCCAACCAATTTTGGGGTATCGCGATCGTCGAAGCGCTCACCCTGTATCCCATCATTTACCTCAATGCCGCTGCGGCACTCGCCAATATTGATCCCGCGATGGAGGAAGCAGCCGAGAATCTGGGCTGCACTGGCTTCAGGCGTTTCTGGAAAATAACTCTGCCATTAATTAATCCCGGTTTATTTGCCGGCGGCACGATCGTGTTTATCTGGGCATTCACTGAACTCGGGACTCCGCTCATTTTTGATTACGCCCAAGTGACCAGCGTGCAGATTTACTACGGACTCAAAGATATTGGCGGCAACCCCTTCCCCTATGCATTGGTCGCCGTGATGCTCGTAGCCTCGATCTCACTCTATGCGATCGGCAAAGGCCTCTTCGGTCGAGCCGGCCACGCGATGATGGCCAAGGCCACGAGTAGCGGAGGCCCTCGGGCCCTCAGTCGCGGCCAAGGCTGGCTCTGCACAGCATTATTCGCCGGCGTAACCTTTGTCGCCGTCCTGCCGCATATGGGTGTCGTTCTAGTGGCCTTCTCCAAAGATTGGTACGGCAGCGTCCTTCCGCACCATTACACGCTCGATAATTTTTCCATCGCCCTCGGGCACGATCTCACCGTCCCCGCCATCGCTAACAGCCTGAAATTCGCCAGCATCTCCACCCTCATCGACATCGTGCTGGGTATCGCGATCGCTTACGTCGTAGTACGCTCCAAAATACGCGGCCGCCAGATCCTAGATTTTATCTCAATGCTCCCGCTGGCGGTCCCTGGACTAGTCTTGGCCTTCGGTTATTTGGCGATGTCGCAAGAGGGAAAATTTTTCGAATTCCTGAACCCAGTCCGCGACCCCACGATTCTGTTGATCATCGCTTATTCAGTCCGTCGTTTACCCTACGTTGTGCGCTCTGCTTCCGCAGGGTTCCAACAGACCAGCGAGACTCTAGAGGAAGCCGCCCAAAATCTCGGGTGCCCACCGCTCAAATCCGTCATCAAAATCACCCTGCCGTTGATCGCCGCCAACCTCATCGCGGGTGGGCTCTTGGCCTTTGCCTTCGCCATGCTCGAAGTCAGCGACTCTCTCATTCTCGCGCAGAAACAAGTTTTCTATCCCATAACCAAAGCGATCATGGAACTCTTTCAATTACTCGGAGACGGCAAATTCATTGCCAGCGCGCTTGGCGTATGGGCGATGGTATTCCTAGGCGTCACCATCGTCGGCATGAGCCTCATGCTTGGCAAAAAACTCGGTGCCATCTTCCGCGTCTGACCATGCCCTCCCTCTCCGATCTCGTCGCCTATTGCGACCAACGCACCCGTCGCGCCGCCTTCAAAGACGCACCCGGCGCCTTCAACGGCCTGCAAGTGGCCAACTCAGGTCATGTGAGTAAAATTGGCGCCGCCGTGGATTCCGGCGTGATCCCATTTCAAAAAGCTGCCGCCGCGGGCATTGATTTTCTAATCGTACATCATGGCATGTATTGGGACATGCCGCGGCCGCTCACCGGTCCCATTTACGATCGCGTCGCCACGCTCATCCGCGCCGATTGCGCACTCTATTCGAGCCACCTCCCACTCGATGCCCATCCGGAGCTAGGCAACAACGCCCTCATGGCCCACCAGCTCGAGCTCACGCCAACCCGCGGCTGGCTCCCCAACGAAGGCGGCGACATTGGTGCCATTGCCTCAAACTCGACCGACCGAAACAACCTGCGATCCAAACTCGAATCCCTCTACCCACGCGTGATCGCGATCGAATACGGCTCGACGACACCTAACGAAATCGCAATTTGCAGCGGCAGCGGCAACAGCGCCCTCGCCTCGCTGGGCGCCACCGGTTGCGACACCCTCGTCACCGGCGAACTGCGCGAAGAGCATTTTAACTTCGCCCAAGAAAATCACCTCAACCTGTACCTCTGTGGGCACTACGCGACTGAAGTTCACGCCGTGAAAGCCCTCGCCGCCGAACTCAGTGCTCGCTTCGGACTACCATGGGAATTTATCGCCACCGAAAACCCCCTCTAACTTTCGGACAAAGCGACCTTGGCAACTGATGTCAGTTATCGTGCACTGCATTTTTTCCAACCATGAAACGCATCGCGATTCTCCACGGCCCCAACCTCGACCGCCTCGGTAAACGCCAACCCGAGATCTACGGCCGCGCCACGCTCAAGGACCTTGAAACTGTGATCCGGACCGAAGCGAAAAAACTCGGCTTCACCACTACGTTTTTCCAATCCGCCCACGAAGGCGCTCTCGTCGAAAAAATCCACGCCCTCACTGATCGCGGCATCGAGGCTTTCATCGTAAATTTTGGCGCCTACTCCCATACCAGTATCGCGCTGCGTGACGCACTAGCCGCCTCGGATAAGCCTGCTATCGAAGTTCATATTTCTGATATCAAAAAGCGCGAAAAATTCCGTCACACGTCTATGACCGCCGGCGCCTGCCGAGCCATGATTTGCGGCAAAGGCTTTCCGGGCTACGTGGAAGCACTGCACAAACTCAAAACGCTCTAAATCGCTCAACATCCGCCCGCCGGTCAGCCACGCACTTCCACTCCTTGACCATCGATCCCGCCAAGCCCACCTGGTTCGTCTGCCATGCCAAACCACGCTGCGAAAAAAAATTCGCCGCTCTCATGGCCGCTGAGAGATTCGAACATTATTTACCCCTTGTCATCAGCGTCCGTCACTACGCCAAAGAGACCAAAAAACACACCAAGCCACTTTTCCCCGGCTACGTTTTTGCCTGCGTTCCGTTAGAATTAAAATCGCGCATCTACCAACAGGATTTGCTCGCGCGCGCCATAACCGTCACCGACGAATCGACCTTTCTCCGCCAACTTGCCGATGTTAAGGCCATTATAGCCTCCGGCTATCAAATCAGTGTGATGCCCCTTTTCACGAAAGGCCGCCGCGTCAAAATCGTCAGTGGCCCGCTTAACGGCCTCGAAGGTTACGTAGATGACCCCGCCAATCCGCACGGTATCGTTCTCTCGGTCGACGTTCTACAACAAGGACTCCTCGTAAAAGTCCCCGTCGAACATCTCGTCGCGCTTCCCTAAAACGCAGCGACACACTGAGGCTGGCCTCAACGAACCAACCACAACGCGTGACCGAGGTGCAGCACGCCACACGTAGCCAACGCCGCCGCCAGATCATCGACCACTGCGCCCCAACCCGCGGGCCAACGTTGCAGCCGTGAGATTCCCAGTGGTTTCACAATATCAAAAAAACGAAACAAGGTGAAACCGGCGAGCAGGACGACTCCGTTTGAGATACCCACCGTCAGCTCAGACCAACCTAGAAAACACAACGGCATCGCCACAAATTCGTCCAAAATAATTTCGCCTGGATCCGATCGACCGAGCCGAACCTCAGCCTCACCGCAGATTGCAACGGCCAGATAACTCGAAACCGCGCTCAACGCCAAAACCTCAAACGCGCCAAGCCTCAAACCCAGTACCAAACTCGCGGCATAACCGAGCCCAAGCAACGAACCCCAAGTTCCCGGCGCCGGCAAGACTCGCCCCGCCCCTCCCAGTGTAGCCAGATTGACCACCCACCACGTGGGTAAAAATCGCGGCCAACTCGGTTGCTGCAAGCGCATCACGGTTCCGATTTCGCGCTGCTCAATCTAGCACGACGCGCCCATGACGCCGAAAATAAGTGTACCCTGAAGTCATCGTCAGCACCGCCGAAAGCCCGAAAAGAAAAAGGCCGAGCCCATGCACCGCAGTCACCTGCCAGCGCGCCTCACCCGAAAATAAATTAGAAAAATCCTGCTCGAGCATGCGTGCGCCCAGCAACCAACCGATCGCATTGAGCTGAATGAAGGTCTTCACCTTACCGCCCGCATCAGCTTCGATTACGATACCCTTGGTCGCAGCGACCATACGCAATCCTGAAACCATAAATTCTCGACCCAGGATACAGAGCAACAAAAGCATCCCGGTAGTCTTATAACCCATGAAGTAGCCTGTGCCCGCGACAAACGCGATCATAATGCCGAGCACCATGACCTTATCGATCACCGCATCCATAAAACGCCCAAACGTAGAGACCGAATTGCTCTCGCGCGCGATCTTGCCATCGAGCCAATCCGTGAGCGCCGCCGCGATAAAAAGCCAAAACGCGCTCGTCGCCGCCCATTGAAATTCTGCATTCATGAGCGCCACGATCGCAAACATCGCAGGCAAACGGGAAAACGTAAGTATGTTGGGCAACGTGGTCATCGCTGAATCAGAGACGTCACCAACGCACGCGGATCGCTTGAAATCAATCCTTGAGCGCATCTCACGGCAACTTCCTTAAAATTTCGTGGCGCGCGGACCCGTGATTAAATCAGCATCGCCAGATCCCCCCGAGTTAGGATTCGATTCAGCAACCTTGTTATGCGCCACTGCATCTATCCCGGCACGTTTGACCCCATCACCTACGGCCACCTCGACGTCCTCGGGCGCGCCGCGAAATTATTTGATCACGTAACCGTCGCCGTAGCCCAAAACGCCGGCAAAGGCCCGCTCTTCACACCCGAGCAACGCCTCGCGATGCTCATGCCCAATCTCGCCCAGTTGCCCAACGTCAGCGCGGTTATTTTCGGCGGCTTGCTCGTCGATTTCGCACTGGCTCAGAAAGCCGATGCCATCATTCGCGGACTACGCGCGCTCTCTGATTTTGAATTCGAATTCAACATGGCGCTCATGAACCGCCACCTGCAGCCCAAGATTGAGACCATCTTTGTCATGCCCAACGAGCAATTCAGCTACACCAGCTCGACGCTCGTTAAACAAGTCGCCAAATTCGGCGGTGACATCAGCCACTTCGTCCCGCCCAACGTGGCCGCTGAACTCAAAAAAGCCTACGCGCTTTGAGTGATACCCCGCGAGATTAGCGCATCCGCCGTCCGACCATCACGCGCTGCGCCCAAGGAAAAAACTCCTTCGGCTCGGACTCCTTGAAGACAGGTTCCGTTGAAATAACGCTCTTAGTCCCGAGATTAACCGGTAAAGCCAACCCTGCGGCTTCGCGCAGTTTATCTTTTTTGCTTTTTCGTTTCCCTTTTACTCCGCCGCCACCTGGCACGACCGGAACGGGAGGCTCAATTTCGACCGGTTCAAATCCGTCAATCTGTTCGCGCAGCATACCACGAGCGTTGCGCTTTTCAATCAGGTGAAAATGCGCATGCGTTTCCGCGCTGACAAAACTCACGGCCACACCGCGTGCACCCGCCCGTCCGGTTCGCCCAATTCGATGCACATAATCGACGGCGGAACGCGGCAAATCGTAATTCACTACGACCGGCAGCTCCTCAATATCGAGCCCGCGCGCTGCTAAATCCGTCGCGATCAACAGACGAACTCGACCCGCCTTAAAATCAGCCAGCGCCTGCGTGCGCGCACCTTGGCTCAATTCGCCGTGCAACGCCGTCGCGTCGAGTCCGGCTCGACGTAGTTTATCCGCGACATGCTCGGTGGCATATTTGGTCGCGACAAAAACCAGCACCCGCGTCCATTTGTTTTCCTCTGTTAAAAAACGCAGCAACTGGGTGCGCCGCGGTGCATCCACTTCAATCGCACGCTCCTCGATCTGGGGCTCTGCTTTAACAACGGGTGCCATCTCGATGACGTGCGGGTCCCGCAATAAAGCATCGGCCAAAGCAGTTACGGCCGGTGGAAATGTCGCCGAAAAAAGCAAACTCTGACGCTCGACCGGCAAACACTTCGCGATGCGTCCCCATTCTTCCGCAAAGCCGAGCGCGAGCAACCGATCGGCCTCATCGAGCACCAGCACCGAAACCGCCTGCAGCGAAACCGCGTTGTGATCGATCAAATCCAACAAGCGTCCAGGCGTGGCCACCAACACATCCGCTCCACCACCCAAGGCCATCATCTGCGGATTTATCGATACACCACCGTACACCACTAAAGTTTTGATGGGCTCAGGTAAAAATCGACCATAGCGCCTCACCGCTTCCCCCACCTGGGCGGCGAGTTCGCGTGTCGGCACCAAAATCAACGCGCGCACCCAACGCCCCGGCTCACGCCGTCGCAACGCCAAACCCTGCAAGAGTGGCAGCACGTAGGCCGCGGTCTTGCCTGAGCCCGTCTGCGCCGATGCACGCACATCAGCGCCTCTTAAAATGACCGGAATCGCCGCCGCTTGGATCGGTGTAGGATCGACGTAGTTCTTCTCCGCGATGGCACGAAGCAACGGCGCGGAAAGACCAAGTTGAGAAAACGACATACCTGTGGATGACGCCACCTTATGACTATGGAAACGTAAAATATACGGCTGCGCCTTTCTCGCTTTGCCCCAGAATCAAGCCACCGCTTCGAGCGCGATACGCCGACACTCCTTCAAGTCCAACTTTCCGGAACCAAGCACCGGGATTTTCTCAACCTTATGAATATGGCGAGGAATCCACAGGGCCGCAAATCCAGCGGCCAAGAGCCGCTCGCGCACCTCCGCGGCATCCAGCACAATCGTCGTCAGCAACACCAATGACTCGCCCTTTGCCGCATCGGGCACGCCCATCACGACCGCAGCATAAGTTTCCAAGTGCACGAGATCGAAAACCTCCAAGATCTTCTGCTCGATGGTTCCGTGTGGCACCATCTCGGCTCCAATTTTTGAAAAACGAGAGAGTCGGCCTTCGATGTAGAGAAAACCCTCTTCGTCAAAACGACCAAGATCTCCCGTCACAAACCAACCATCACGGAAAGCCAACCGCGTCTTCTCCTCGTCGTTGAGATAACCCGCAAACACATTGGCGCCCCGCAGCAGCACCATCCCAGTCGCCTCCAGCGGCAATTCAGTCCACGTATCGGGATCTACGATACGCGCACTCATCCCTGGCACCAACCGCCCCACCGACCCGTCTCTGCGCCCTTCTTGCGGCTCATTAGTCGTCGCCATGATGGGAGGATGCGGTTGATTCAAATTCGCCGCCGGCGTCGTCTCAGTGAGACCATAGCCCTGCAAAATATTTAGGTGAAAACGCTCCAGGAAACCACGTGACAGATCATCGGTCAGTTTTTCGGCTCCAGTCACCACCAAGTTGAGCGTGCGCAATTCGCCCGGTTGAGCTTTCTTAAGAATTGGCCGAATGAAGGTCGGCGCGCCGATTAAAGACGTAGCTTTTTCATCCCGGATCGCATCGATGATTTTCCTCGTATCGAGCGGACTTGGCACCGTCACCACCAGACAGCCGCGCAAAATCGGATACCAGAGTGTGGCGGTAAATCCAAAGCTATGAAAAATCGGCAAGCATCCGATAACCGTGCATGTTTCCGGCAAAATTGAGATCGAGGAAATCTGCGTACAATTCGCTAAAATATTTCGATGGGACAGGATAACGCCCTTGGGTTCGCCTGAACTTCCGCTCGTAAACAAGAGCCCTGCTTCGCCACGATCGCCCTCCATCGGCAATCTCAGCAAATCGGCGCACCACTGATTTGGCAAAATCCAAGCAGCCAGCAACCATGGAGCCATCGCCTTCTTTCCTCCCGCTAGGGCGATCTCGGTTTTAAGGTCTAGCGTGCGATCAAGCCAAGGGAAAGTCGGCAACTTCACGCGCATGGCTTCCGCACTGATGATGGTATGTATATCACCGAGCTTAAAACTCGCCTCAAGGCTTTCGCGGGATGTCGTAAAATTAAGATTAACGGGGACTTTACCAGCCGCCAAAATCGCCAAGTTAGCGATAAACGCACCCGCGCCAGGAGGAAGCACGATCCCCACCCGCTTTTCGGTAATAGTCGCACGGATACGTCGAGATAACACGGCTACCGCCGCATAGAGTTGCGCACGCGTCACCTCGCGCCGCTCCGCTGTCCGATCCACCAACTGCAGACGCCAGGGCATCTTAGTTAATGCCCGCACACTTTCACGGCCCAGATGGCGTTTCAAAACGGGCCGTTCCTCAAAGGCCACTCGGCCCAGATCAAGCAACTCCAGCCGAGCCCAACCCACACTCACTTGCTCCGGCGCAGTCGCTCGACCAAATGCGATAAACACCGGCGTAGGTTTCAATCGCGGCCACTTCCACAGGTAAGTGTTACCCGAAAATGAAAAAACAGAACCCCACAAGCCATCTATCGCAGCAGCAACGACGGGTACATTCGCCTGGCGCGCCATGACCTCAAATCCCCGCTGGATCGCCATCAACTGCCCCGTGCGTGAAATATTACCCTCAGGGCACACACACACAACCTCGCCAGCTTTGAGCGCAGCCACGGCCGCCTTGATACCCGCACGCGGTTGAGCCGAAGAAATCGCGATGGAGCCGCTGATGGAAAAAACCCACTCGAAAAACGCGTTATGTTTTAGGCCGTCATATCCCACAAAATAAATGGGACGAGGACATCCCAACTGCAAAACCACAACATCCGCATACGAAAGATGATTGGCAATTAACAAGACACCGCCCTGCGCCGGAATATTTTCTGAGCCGCTGGTCCGTACTTTATAAAGTAAACGCGCGATGATTCTCGCGATCAAATCGAGAAAAAAAGGCAGACATGAGCGACGGGGCAACATGGGATATGTCATAGAAGCAGATGGGTTATCCAAAGGTTCCTCTTAAGAATTCAAAGTTATTTAGCATAGGAATTTCACCCTTTTTTCCATCACTACGTTCAAACTCAGCCTAATTTATAAAATATTAAGTTGATCCGCCTGCCGTTTGGCGTGCGACAGAAAACCATGTCTATTTGTGGCTGCAGTGGCGTCAATTACTAGGCAAGCTCGACACTTACGAACCAGCTCTGGCTCCTTCATAAACTTGAGCACTTCCTACAGGCGTTTAAGCGGAAACCTTAATGTTGCGGCGGCGATTTCAAGTCTTTCATCAGAGCAGCAAAACCAGGGAAATCGTATTCCAAACGACGCAAGTCTCGACGGTGTCGTTCTGTTTCACGTAACGCACATTCAATTTCATGGGGCAGGCTCGGACGTTCGGTTTGATAGATTCGAAATTTCAATTCAGACCGAGTATAAGGGAGGCGACCCGTTTGCTGGCCGTTGATCCAAGCTTCTTCGCTGACATCATTATCTCGACCGCAAAGCAACCAAGCCTCCAACGCAGGTACCGCTACTCCCACCACGCGCTGGACCTTCAAGCGACCATGAGCGATGGGGAACCGTTTACTCGTCTGACGAAACACGGCCCGAAGTTGGCACATACGGCAATGCGGATGGTAGTATTGCGGGGCTTCATGTGCTTGCGTGTGAACCGGCGAATCATCGGAGTCACACGTGACGACGAGCGTATCGACATCGGTGTTGAAATGCAGATGGCGAATCACCGCTGGCAGCACTTGCAGGACATTAGGCCAGCCACGCGCACGAAAACCAGCAGGTGTGATTTGAGCCGGCGCACCTAAAATTGCATCCACGAGCACATGTAACACCGCTTCGTCAGCGGGAGATTCGCTGAGCAATGCCACCTTCATCGTTCCTCCGGCACCCCGCCGAGGATACCACTGAACCACATGTCGCCCAGCGAACCTTCGCTCAGCAGTTCCTTCAAATCGGCCCGATCCGCCAGCCGCTCGAAGCGCGCTTCGTGGACGTGTTTCTGAGTAATGACGATCTCTTCTGGGTGCTCTCGGAAAAGATCGAGCAAGTAGGGCGAGTGAGTCGTCGCGATCACCTGCACGGGCGCACGCGTCTCGCCAAAAGAAACCGGATAACTCAACCGGTAGAGCGCGTCGCGCACCTCGCGCAACATTCGCGGATGAATACCACGATCGATCTCTTCGATACATACCACGGCGGGCGGTGCCGGATCAAACGATAGAACCAAAATACCCAACAGATAAAACACGCCCTGCGAAAGATTGTCCGCCGTCACCGGGGCTTCGGAGCCACCGATCCGCAATGCCAGACTTACCCGCCCGCCGTCGTCCTCTTTCAGCAGGATACCGGTAAACTCCGGCAACAACCGCACCAACTCCGCTTCTAACCGCGCAAACTCCGCCGGCGCGTTGCGCTGCCGCGCGGCCAACACCGCAGGCAGATTCGCGCCGTTGCTGGCGAGACCCGCGCCCGCGGTGGTCAAGGCCGAAGCCGCCATGGCTTCGTGGTCAAAGGCATAGCTACGCATCGTCCCTAGCCGGGCCTTGACTTCATCCCACTCCGCCGGGCTCGGCGACTCGACCCGCAAGAGATCACACACGACATCGCTCACGCAGCCGAGCCGCGCGGTCACGCCCGCGTGCGGCGCATCGAAGGCGATCGTGATCTCCGGCCCACCGGCCCGGGTGACGGCCGAGGCTTCTGCGAGCGGGAGCATGGCCAGTGTCCGCAATGTTTGGAGCGACTGAATGAGACTCGTCTTCCCGCTCCCATTGGCACCAATCACAAGATTAAACGGTGACAAGCGGAGGCTGGTGTTGCGGAGAGCCTTGAAATTCCGAAATGCGACGGAGGCGATCACGTGACTAATGTGACAAACCAAATGATCGGCCGCCAGCCTGCATATTGTCACCAAATCGTCGCCCCAACGTCGCTGATTAGACGCATCGGCAAACTAAGTTAGTGCTTCATGCGTCTACTTCAAATCCTACCTGCTCTCATCATCGCTGCCGGCACTCTCGCCGCACAGCCCGTGACATCCGTCACGCTCAACGGCCAACACTTCGTCAATCACGGTCTCGTCGGCGTTGGCCGGATGCCGGCAAACCTGAAAGACAAGTTCGGCGAAACCTTCGGCTCGTTTTCGGCCTTCACGTTCCAGCCAGGCTCCTGGCAGCGCAACGCCAACGGCTCCTATTCCGGCACTCTCTTCACCCAACCCGACCGCGGCTACAACGCGGTGGGCACCACCAACTACGTTTCCCGTTTCAACAAAATCACCGTAGCCTTCACGCCCGCTCCGGCCGGTGCCACGTCGCAGACGCAGGTCACGCTCACACTCGCAGATACGATCAAGCTCACCGAAGGCGACGGCACGCCATTCACCTCGCTCGACCCAACCTCCGCCGGCACGGGCACCCGCGCCGGTTTCCCCGCGATGCCACAAGCGTTCAATGGCCGCCTATCCCTCGACCCTGAGGGTATCGTGGTAAATGCCGACGGCTCCGTATGGATCAGCGATGAATATGGCCCCTATATTTTTAAATTTACCGCCGAGGGTAAATTGACGTCCGCGATTCGCCCACCCGAGGCCATTGTCCCCAAACGCAACGGCGCCGACTCGTTCGCCTCCAACAATCCCGGTCCTGGTCAATCCGCCCCCACTCCCGCCGATCCCACCACCGGTCGCCAGAACAACCAAGGCCTCGAAGGCCTCTCGATTTCCCCCGATGGTCGCACCCTGTTCGCCCTTCTCCAATCCGCCGCCCGCCAAGACGGCGGCACCGGCGGCGCCGGCCCACGCCGCTACACACGCCTGCTCGCCTACGATCTTTCGAGCACTGCCGTCGGGGGCAACCCAGTCCTGCGCGGCGAATACGTCGTAGCACTGCCTACCTATCGCGTGGGCACTGCGACCCGCGTTCCCGCCCAGAGCGAGATGCTTGCGATCAACAGCACCCAATTTCTCGTCCTCGCCCGCGACGGCAACGGCCGCGGCATCGCTTCGGCTACATCACTCTATCGCAACATCCTAGTCTACGACATCAGCGGTGCCACCAACATCGCCGGCACCGCCTACGACACCGCCACCACTCCCATTGCACCTGCGGGCGTCCTTGCCGCAGGCCTCGTACCGGCCACCTCGACCGAGTTTGTCGATATGAATAACTCCGCGCAGCTCGCGAAGTTCGACCTCAACAACGGCCCCGTAGACAACACCAACACGTTATCGGAAAAATGGGAGGCGCTGGCCCTCGTGCCGGCACTCGATCCGACCGCGCCGAACGATTGGTTTCTCTTCGTCGGCAACGACAACGATTTCATCACGACCAACGGCTTCCAAGACGGCACCACCTACGCAGCCGCGATCGACAACGACACCATGGTGCTCGTCTACCGCCTCACCATCCCCACTCGCGTCGTAAATTTTTCGAGCCGCGCCCTGACTGGCTCCGGCGCGGGTGCGCACGTGCTCGGCTTCGTGGTGAGCGGCGCCAAACCCAAGGATGTGTTGATCCGTGGCGTCGGACCTACGCTGGCAAACTTCGGCGTCGCAGGCACGTTAGCTGATCCCTATTTGGCCGTATTCAATGCCGCCGGCCAAAACGTATTGGTGAACGGAGATTGGGGCACTCCAGGTTCGGCCCCAACCGGCATTACTGCTCCCGTACGCACCTATGCGAGCGCAGCGGAAATCGCCTCAGCCGCAACCCGCGTCGGCGCCTTCGCCCTCACCGCCGGCAGCAAAGATGCGGCCGTGCTCACACAACTCGATCCCGGTGCGTACACGGTGCAAGTCTCCGACGCCAGTGGCGCGAGCGGCATCAGTTTGGTCGAAGTCTTCGAATTACCCTAATTCAATTTTTCATATGCCCAGCCAGCCGTGCCCATAAAGCACGGCTTTTTTGTGCCAAATCCGGCCGTGCCCCGAGCAAATGCGTTACCTCCCGCCGAGAAACTTGTTCAATAAATCGCCCGCGCTGCTCTTTTCGTAGGCGAGCTTCACCAGCATCGTTTGCAATTCACTCGTGTTGGGCTGGCCCAGTGTGCCCGTGATTTTTAGCGGCAGGGTGCTGGCGAAGTAGCCGAGGTCGTCCTTTTTCGTGGCATCGAGCGCGCCCAGCGCCTTGAGCAAATCGCTGGTATGCCCACGAGCGCCGAGCTGAAACTGCATCGCAAGCGGCTGCGCGAGCAACTCGGTCTTGGCCTTGGCTGTGATCTTGCCGGTCCCGGCCAAGCGCAATTCGGGCGCGATCAACGTAAAATCCTTCAGCACGGTATTCAGATCAGCGTCGCGCGAGACCACCACGTTGAGTTGGTCATAATGAATCACGGAGATCATTTTTGAGAGCGAAGCCACCGCTTCCGCCTTATTGGCAGCCTCGCCGTATTCTTTCCGGCCGCTGACGGCACTCGCCACATTTCCCAGAAACGCGACGGCTGAGGCGGTCTTGCTCGTCGATTCCATTTTAGCCGCGACATCCGACGAAAGCGCACGAAACAAGCCTCCTTTGCTGGACAAATTAAAATCGCCGTGCGCACGGGCACCGAGCTCCGGAATTGTCCGTCCTTGACCGGCCAATTCACTGCCGATCGTAAATTTCCCCTCGAGGATCGGGAGTTGGTCTGGATTTAATGCCCGTAAAACCGTCGCCGGATCAAAATTAGTCACATCCAATAGAGCCGCGAGCGTATAGGGTTCAGCCGCGCGTTCGAGGAAACTGATTCCACCATTGAGCTTAACCTCACTTTCCGCGCCGAGGCCCGCTCGAACACCTTCAAATTTCAGTGCTCCCGCCTCAACGCGTAACGTGCCTCCGACGTCTGCGAGTTCAAATTTATCGGCGAAAATCACTTTTTTGAGTGCAAGAGCAACCGTACCATTGAATCCGGCACACACAGGTTTTTCGTCCCGCTGCGACGTGGACTTGGGAACAGAAGGAGCCGATGTCGTCGAAGTTGCCTCACTGGCAAACGGTGCCGCGAGCAGTTGTAGATCGTTCAAATGAAGCACCGCGCTGTTCACACGTGCATCGATCAAGAGACCGTTTGCCGTCGAACCCAGCGTGCCCGCCAAAGTGAGATCCGATTTCCGATCCGTGCGCTGAAAAAACAACGGAACATTCAGCGTGATTTTCCCATCCGCCGAAATATCAGCCCGTACGCGCGCGGTGATATCAGGCAACCGTTCAACGGTGAGTTTGGGATCGGCCGTTAAATCGGCGAGCTCGAGATTGAGCTCAACCTCAGACTTACCTGCCACCGAAGCGACGAAGTCCCCACGAGCACTCCCGCGCGTCAAGCCGACCGAACCCGCTGCCATCGGCTGCACAAGTAACGCGGCTAGATTCGCGCTCCAACGCCCCGTGGCTTTGACCGGTTGATCGTTTCCTGCGAGTTGGCCCGCTTTGGCCGTAAGTTGAAACAACTCCACGCCCGCACTGCGCAACGTCAACGCCGAGAGATCCGCCTGCCAACCCGCCGGCGCGTAATCGAGTCCCATATCTAGAGACACATCCAAATCACGCACGAGCAGTCGGTCACGCTGCGTCAAATTCAGCCCATCAATCGAGAAAGGTGCACGGGGACGTAAAGCGAGTCCGCCGTTATTGGCCGTGGCCGCAAATTCACCTCGGAGGTCGCCTCCCATGAGGTTTACGTCGGGCATAAAAGGCTGCGCCCAAGCCAAGGGCACCCCGTGCAGCGTAAACGCGAGTAACTCACGCGACGGATCCGCGACGTTGAGTTCTCCGCTGCGGACGTTGAGCTCAAAGGGTTGGAGCGAGCGCACGGAGGCCACGGGATGCGCACCTTGAATCTCGGCTTGCAAACGCTCAATTCGGGTAGCTCTACCGCGTTGCGCGAGGTCAAATTCGGCGGTGAGTTTGATCGCTCCGACAGCAGACAACTCGGGCTTAAGCGCCGCGAGTTGATCGGCGGTCGCGCCGAGCCGACCGCTGGCCTGAATTTGCGCAAATGCGGTATCCGAAGAAAACTTTCCCTCGCCCGAAGCCGTGAATGTCGGCAACGCCCGCCCCAGGGTAAAGGGCGCCAAATCGCTGGAGCGCAAATCAAGTGACCAAGTGCCTTCCAAACGGCGATTGCCCGCATGCAGCTCGGTATGAACCGCCATGAGTTTTTGCGCAGGAGTAGCGAGCGTCACGCTATAAGATTCACCGGAGGATGTGCGGGCGGCTTTAACGATAGCAGAAAGTTTTACGCCGGAAGGAAATTGCGCGCCCGTGGCGATGGCGGTAGGCTCAATCGTGAATCGCGCAAAGGTACGCGGACTGTCCATCGCGGCGGTGAGAATCGCATTAATGGCGACTTGGGACACCGGGAGTTTTTCGCCCGCAAACGATACGGTTAGATCGAGTTTGAATCGTGCCTCACGTCCAGATGAGAGCCCCCCCCCCACGAGAGTGAGGCGCGCGCGTGAAACAGGCCCACCAGCGGACGCCGACGGCAGTAAAATTTCCCCCTCCAAGTCGACTCCGTCGAGAGCGAGATCGACCGGCAACTGGAGTTGCGCAAAAACGCCTTCAAATAGCTGAACCGCAGCGGGCAGTGCGGCCGCGGGGTCCGCTGCCATCGCACTACTAAGCAGGGAGAAACTCGAAGCGCCCGCGCCGGGCGACGCAACGGGAACAGGATATGCAGCTACGGGCGGCAACGAAGCTTTCGACAAATCAAGCGTCCAACCACGAGCGATGCACTTTGTAATGGTGATTTTTTGCGAAAAACCGGCTGCAATTACAGGGACATCAACCATCAGCGAGGGCAGCGTTAAAACCGCGCCATTTTGCTCGATCCTCATCGACTGTAGCTCCACGCGCTCGAGGCCGACTGAAAAAGCGCCGAGCGTACCGCGCAATCCAGGTTGTGCAGCCATGGCCTTACGGGCCGCCCAAGTCTGCACGCCTGAATTAAACGCGAGCCCCACGACCACGGACAGTGCCGTGACCAACACCCCAATGCTAAGTAGTAAAATACGAACCGGTTTCATACGCGATTAAGAGGACACAACACTCGATGTAGAGTTGCAAGAGACGACACGGCTT
>CAJAFD010000503.1 GCA_903938935.1 uncultured Opitutia bacterium | reverse complement strand
GCACCTCCAGCCAACTCAACGCCCTCGCTCCGCTCCCCGGTGCCTCCGGCCGATTTCTGCTGCTCCGCAACAACGCTCCCGGCCTCGCCGTCCTGGATTTTAACGCCACGGCAGAACGTACCGCCGAGACCCGTCGTATCGATATCGGCACGCCTGCGCTACTCGGCGCGCTTCGCTTTGATCGCTTGCGCAATCTCACGCCCCCACAACTTATGCTCGAAATCAAAACCAGCTTCGGCAGTGACGAGATTGAAGGCTGGACGGACTGGACGCCGCTCAACGCGTCCGACCCCGTTGACCCCGCCTGGCGCGGCGCTGCCTTGCGCGGCCGCTACGCCAAACTCCGCCTCAAATTACCCGCCGACGCCACCACCCTCGAAATCGAAAAACCCGCACTCTTCTTGCTGCCCCAGAACCGACGCCCCACGCTCCAAGAATTCCGTTTTCTTGCCCCCAATTTCGCCTTAGTTCCCGCAGCCGAATCCACCCCGAGTTTAACGACTTCGATCAGCCAAATTTTAAACTCCAGTGGGAAAGACGATGAATCCGGCGCCGCAAAACGCAGCAAAGCCGCCTTCCTCGCCAGCCAAATTATCCCCTCGCCCGGCAGCCAAATCGCACTCTGGACGCTCGCCGATCCCGATGGCGACAACCTCACCGCGACGTTCTCAATTCGCCCCGAAAATGAATCCACTTGGACCGATCTCGCCGTGTCCAGCCGCGAGCCCTACATCGTTTTCGACACGGCCCGGCTCGCGGACGGCATCTATTTCAGCCGGTTGGTCGCAACCGAAACCGCACCTCGCGCGAGCGCCGACCGGCTGAGTCTCACCTTCGAAACGGATCAACTCGTGGTCGATCACACCTCGCCTGCCATACTTGAGGCCACAGCAACTCGGACGACCGTGGGTGTTAAATTCACGATCCACGGCCGCGATGCGCTCTCGTTGCTCGATGGCGTTGAAATCGTCCTCAACAACGGCACCCATGAAACCGTCGAACAGCCTGCCGACGGCATCCGTGACGGTCGCGATGAAACATTCACCGTTGAAATCCCACTCGCCCGCACCGCCGGTGCCACAGCCGCAGAGGTCTCTCTTTACGACGCCGCGGGCAACGCCACCACGCGCCGCATCACCCTCTAAACGAGGGCCACCCAACCTCACGCGCGCGGGTGCGCTTTCGCGTAAATCTCCCGCAACCGAGCCACGCTCACATGCGTGTAAACTTGCGTCGTCGTGAGTTGCGCGTGGCCCAATAGCTCCTGCACCAGCCGCAAATCCGCCCCTGCATTCAGCAAATGCGTCGCATACGAATGCCGCAGTTTATGCGGAGTGAGCTCCAGCGGTAATTCGGCCAAGGCTAAATATCGCTTCAACATCAACTGAATCGCCCGCACCGTCATCCGGGTGCCATCAGGATTGGATACGACGGGATCATCCGGTCCGGCCTGCCGCGCGATTTTGTCGCGGACCTTGATCAACACGGCGATGGCCACACGTCCCAGCGGACACAATCGCTCCTTGCGTCCCTTGCCGACGACCCGAGCGACGCCGTTAGAAAAATCCACGGCGCCAAAATTCAATCCGGCGACTTCACTCACTCGCAGACCGCCGCCGTACAGCAACTCCATTACGAGCCGATCCCGCCACGCGATCTCGGGCGCTGCGCTTTGATTTTCCATCAAGCGCTGCGGGCCCAAGAGCAAACGCTTCATTTGTTCCTCGGTCAGAAATTGCGGCAATCGCTTCTCCAGTTTCGGCAACGGTACGCCGATAAAAGGATTTCGTTTCAACGTCCCTCGGCGCTGCCAAAACTTGGCCCAAGTCCGCAAGCCCGAGACATGATTATGCAGCGTCCGCCGATCAAACCGGCTGCGCGCTTCGATCACAAAATCACGCACTTCCCGCGAGTCGAGCGCGTCGACGCCGCGCTCCCAAACTCCCGCCGTCTGCGCCCAGCGCCAGAAATCCTCGAACGCCTGCCGATAGTTGCGCACGGTGTAAGCGGAGCAGCGGCGCTCGAGAGCCAAGTGCTCCGCAAATGGCGTCCACCACTCCGCCACAGTATCAGCCGGTGGCAGCTTAAGCGCGGGAGATTTGGGCTTCGACATCGCGCATCACCTTCGTGGCGTGCAACCTGAGCGCGCCTTCGGGATCGAGCCCGTTGCTGCGTGCCGCGGCGGTCACTTCAAACAACATTTTACCCAGCTCCGCTTCGGTTAATTGGGCACCGAGCGCCCGCACCTGCGCGACGTCCACCACGCCGGCCACGGGCAATGTTTTTTTCTCAATTTGTTTCCAGACCGCCTCGGCAAACATCAGCGCCGGCAACCGCGCCGGCAGATCTTTAAAAACTCCGGTAGCAACGGGACCGTGTTTTTTCTCCTGCGCCTTGATTTGTTCCCATTGGACGAGGACTTGCTCAGATGTCCCGAGTTTACCCGCGCCAAACACATGCGGATGGCGGCGTACGAGTTTCTCGTTCACCTCGCGGGCGACATCTTCGAGCGTAAATGCGCCTTTTTCCGCGGCTAACTGCGCGTGAAAAACGACTTGGATCAACACATCGCCAAGTTCTTCGCGCATATGCGGGAGGTCGCCGCGATCAATCGTGTCGATCAACTCGCTCACTTCATCGATCAGGCAACGCACGAGCGAGGCATGCGTTTGCTCTTGGTCCCAAGGGCAACCGTCGGGTGCGCGGAGCCGCGCAATCGTCGCCTTTAATTCGTCCATCGCGTTCATCGTTTCTTGAGTTAGGCCACAGCCCGCGACGAACACACGGAAATTTTTCCGCTTTGTGTTCCGTCGGTTCCGTGTGTTTCTTGAACGTTCGATGTCTGACAAGCTCACTGAAATCATGGCCTGGAAGCGCCAGGAAATCGCGCGTCTCGTGCGCCCCGTGCCGCTCGAAGAGTTGCAGGCGTTGCACGCCTCCTTACCTGCGGTGCCCTCTTTTGCCGGCGCGCTCCGCCGGTCCGACGGGCAACTTGCCGTCATTGCCGAAATCAAGCGTCGCTCGCCCTCGGCTGGTGCCATTGCTACGGGCATCGCCGCGCCCGACCAAGCCGTCAAATACCGCGCGGCCGCCGCCAGCGCCTTGTCCGTGCTCACCGACGAAAACTATTTCGGCGGCACTCTCGACGACCTTGTCGCGGTTACTGCGCACTTCCGAAAATACCCGCCGGCGCTGCCCTGCATTCGGAAAGATTTTTTCGTTCACCCCATTCAGGTGCTGCAAGCGCGCCAAGCCGGCGCCAGTGCCATTCTCATCATCGTGCGGGCGCTCAACGATGAGGAAATCGCCACGCTTCACGCCGCCGCGCAAGCCGCCGGACTGGATTCGCTTTTTGAAATTCATAACGAGAGCGAACTCACTCGCGCACTCGCCCACGGCGCGAAGATCATCGGAGTTAATAACCGCGATCTCGCCGTTTTCAAAACCGACCTCGGTCTCAGCGAGCGCCTGATCCCGCTTTTCCCCAAACACATTACCGCCGTCAGCGAGAGCGGCATCCACACCGCCGCCGATGCGGCTCGGGCCCGTGCTTGCGGCGCCCACGCCGTACTCGTCGGTGAAGCGCTGATGAAAGCACTCGATCCTGCTGGTTTGATTAAGTCATTTCGTGCCGTCTGATTATTGCATCGGCAAACTCACGCCCATTGCTCCGAGATTGATACCAAAGACTCATTCATGCCGCTTTCTCCCACCGCCACCCGCGATCTGCTCGTCACTCTTGGTCATCACCCGAAACGGGCCCTTGGCCAAAACTTTCTTGTCGACGGCAACATCGTCCACAAATCCCTCGCCCTCGCTGGCGTCGCCCCTGGGGACACGGTGATTGAGATCGGCCCCGGTCTAGGAACTCTCACCGAAGCGCTGCTCGCCGCAGGTGCCACGGTCTATGCCGTCGAACGAGACGAACGCCTTTTCGCGCACCTCACCGCGACGTTGCTGCTCCAGTTTCCCGCGCGACTGCATTTGCTCTTCGGCGATGCGGTCGAGCACCCGCTCGCCGGTTACGCGCCTTCACCTTCTGACGTTAATTTCAAAATCGTCGCCAATCTTCCTTACGCCATCGCCACGCCTTGGCTCGACGGGATTCTCACCGGCCCGTTGCCCTCCACGCTCGTACTGATGCTGCAACAAGAAGCCGCGCAACGCTACGCCGCAACGCCGGGCAGTAAATCTTTCGGCGCTATCTCGATTTTTCTCCAAGCCGCCTACGCCATCGCACCCGGTCATAAGGTGCCCGCCGCCTGCTTTCACCCGCGCCCCGACGTCGAGTCGTATCTGCTCAACCTCGTGCGCCGGCCCGCGCCCTTCATTTTTGATCGACCAACCAAGTCCGTCATCCGCGGCTGTTTTCAACAACGCCGCAAACAGATCGGTTCCCTTCTGCGGCACCTTGTGCCCCCAGCCGTCGCCGCCGCATGGTTGGAACAACTCACGGTCGCCGGACTCTCAGCGCTCAGTCGACCTGAAGATATTCCGGTCTCGGTCTGGCAACACCTCGTAGTTCCACCTACAAGTGCTGCTTGAAAGGTCCACGGCTCATCCTCATCACTTTACTCCTAATCCCATGTTGTGCTTCTCCCGCGTCCTTCTCACCGCTCTGCTCGCTGTTGTCGGTAGCCTCACCCTCCGCGCCCAAGGCGAACCCACCGCCGACGCCATGCCGCTGCTCGGCCGCGTCGATGGCCGCACGTACATTTCACCGACCGGCGCCTTCAAGGTCTCCATTCCCGTGCTGCCGGAACTCGGCGGCAACATTACCGACACAGAAAACGTCGTCACCTTTCAGGATGATTTCAACACGCACATCAGCATCGCCGCGTTCCCCCAAGATGCCACCCAGCGTTGGGAAATGTCCACGCGTGGCTTGAAAGATTACCTGGTTTATTTTTTCAGCAATTACGTGCTCGGCGATTTCCGTCAGACGTTTCCAGATACCACCATCGAAAGCGCAAAATTTGTTCCCGGCGCCGTCGACGGTTCCCTCGTGACCTACATTTTGCTGCCCGGCGGCTCCATGTTCATGGATAAGATTCCCATGATCGCAGGCGGCCCAATCCCCGTGGCGAAACGCGGCAATCAACTCTTTGTTAAAAACGGTCACATCTTCGTCATCAGTATCGAGCTCACCGAACGCGTCCTCGAGCGCACGACGTACAAAAAAACGACGACCGAGGAGGATGAAATTCTCCGTCAGCGTCTCAACGAAGTGATCGTGCGTCTTCAATTCCCGAAGGCCACCGCTCCGGCCAAGTAAGCCAGCACGCACCGCCTCACGCATGTCGCTCGGCGGTTTCATTACGTTTTTATTGATCGGCGCACTCGCCGGTTGGCTGAGTGGCATCATCATCAAGGGCCGAGGATTCGGCGCCTTGGGCAATATCATCGTGGGCGTGATCGGGGCATTTCTCGGCGGCTTCTTGTTCAACGCCATGGGGATTTCCGCCAACGGCCTACTCGCCCAATTCCTATTTGCGACCGCTGGGGCCCTATTGCTCGCCTGGCTGCTGCGATTCATCAAAAAATGAATCACGCATCGCTTCATCTCCGTTTGGCGACCGAACACGATCTCCCCGCCATCGTCGAAATTTACAACAGCATCATCCCGGGCCGCAGGGTGACCGCCGATCTTGAACCAGTGACGGTCGAGAGCCGGCGCGCCTGGTTCGCCGCGCACCAGACGCCGACCCGGCCGCTTTGGGTTCTCGTCGATTCCAACGCCAACGACGCTCTGTGTGGCTGGGCCAGCTTTGATTCGTTTTATCTGCGCGCGGCGTACGATGGCACGGTCATGGTCGCACTCTATCTCGCTGAATCGCATCGCGGTCTTGGCATTGGCGGCTGGCTCCTTGAAGAACTGATCGCTCGTGCGCCCGCCCTCGGGATTCATTCGCTCACGGGTTATATTTTTGGGCACAACGAACCGAGCCTGCGTTTGTTCAAGCGCCATGGTTTCACCCAGTGGGCGCATTTACCCCGCGTCGCAGTGCTCGACGGCGTAGAACGCGATCTGATTATCCTCGGTCGTCGAGTGATCGCTTAAGGCGACCGCGGGGCCCGCCGTGGACGCGGACCCGCAGCCGATTCGGTCTCATCCCGACGCGGAGCCGGCGCCTCGTTGGGTAATTGGTCGGCGCAAAGCTCCAAAATCTCGATCGCCAGCAAACCCGCCTGGGCTGCGCTGTTGGTGCTAACGCGCGGAGATTCATCGAGGGGATTGAGTACATCGGGCCCATCGATGCGTCGCGTCGGCGCTCCACTCGCGCGAAAGCCACCGCCGAAACCGCCGCCACCGAGCGCCCGCTTGGCGAAGGCGGGATTTTTGGTTTTGTAATAAACGTAAGCCGCGAGCCGGTCGGGGCGGGCGTAGCGTGCATCCCCATCACCTTCGTTGCCCGTGATCATATCTTGGCGAATGACCTCGGCGGAGGCTGTCGTGAGTCGACAAAATTGGAGCCAAAGTTTGTCCCAACGCGGATCATTGAGCATCTCGCCGAGTTCGATCGCTACTTCGCCGCCACCCATGATGGTGGCTAGATTGTAATCGCCCGCCACGTCGGAGAGCGGGAAGAGCTGACTGGTTTTGGGGTCATAACCGAAAACTAGATTTTTGCCGTTCTTCATCCCGAGCGGCATGGCGCTGAGGCTATCGACGCCGGCGAGGATTTTGTCGCGCCACTTTGTGTCGCCCGTGCGTTCCCACTCCGTCATCCAATTGCCCACAAAGGCCAGCCAATCGGGCCCAAGTCTTACGCGACCCGGCGCGATTCTCTTCTCCGCTTCCGTCGCCGGTTGCGCCAACCGCATCGGATCCAACTCCGTCGCCGCGTAATCGGCGATGGTCATTTCACGCATGAGATCACCCACGCGTTCGTCCGTGGTTAGGTAATAATAAAAACGTCGGTACGCCGCCTGGCTGATGCGCGCTTCTTTCGCGCCGCAACCCCAGTGACGAACATTGTGGCGAGAGCCGAGTCCGGCGAAACGACCGAGGTGATAGCAATCCACTTCCCCCGTATGCCGTGTCATGGCCTCCGCGAGTCGAAAAATATCGGCACGCCCCGAGCGCAAAAATGAATACCACAGCCACATATCCGTTCCCAATTCGGAGTTGTCCCAAGCCATCCCGCCCAGGTCGTAACGCCACACATGACGATCCGCATCATAACTGTGCATGAAATCGCCAAAATCCCAGAAGCCATACCAACGATGTTGATCCACGGCCTTCTGATAAAACGCCAACGTCTCATCGAGGCCGTCTTCGATGGACTTCTTAAACGGACTCGAACGATCAGGCAGACTCCACAACCCAAAGGCCCGCGCTCGATGCAACACTTCCGGTGGGCACACCAAGACCGGAGGCGCGCGCCCCACTTCCGCCTGAGCGACGGTCTCGGACTTGGTCGGAACGGAGGCACTGGGAAAAAGCGTGAGTTCGCTGGTGCGCGCGACTCCGGTCGCCGTGCTAAAGCCAGGCTGCACGTCTTCATAAGCCGCCTCGAGTCCGTGAGCTTTGATATCGTAGTGCCGTAAATCCATGCTGGGCGCAGCTGGCGTCCAGAGCCAAACGGTCAATTCCGCTGCCGACGTCGAAGCGTGCTGCACTTCTAGCGCGGCGGGGTAAGATTGCCAAAAGTTTTTCAAACTCACGGCCAATCCCCCGCTCACATCGCCGACAAAAACCAATCCCGAAGCGCGTTTTCCGGCGCCCGCAGGAATCCATGCGCTCGCCGGATTCGTGCGCTTCTCGACGGTAAAACCATCCGCATTAGGTTGCACGAGTCGGAAAGAATCCCACACCGCCCATTGCTCGAGGAGATTTGCGCCGCGAACATTTAGTTGATCGCGATTCGGCACGCGCTTACCAGCGAGTTGATCAGGATAAATATCGGAGCCATCAGCCTTAGCCGCGAATCGACCCTGTCGACCCACCGCAGGTTGTATCGGCTCCGACCATAGTCCCGCACCTTCACCGGAGAAACGCACGTGGCGATTCTGCGATTCCTCACGCAGCGGCACCGTAAAGCGCACCCCGAGGCCACGGATAAAATCCTTCTCCTGATCCCCATCAAAAATAAACGTGTGCACCATGCGCACCGCTTCGACGCCCGCTGAAAAATACAGCCGCACGGTAAACGGCAACCAACCGCGACCACCCCGCAAAGCACGATGTAGACCTTCAATTTTAACCACCGCGCGCACGGGGCCGACTTGTTCGAGTGTCACCTTAGTAATTTCACTCTCAAAATGTTCCTCTCGTACCGTGCCCGAGCTCGCATAATCGGCGCGGTCTTCCGTGAGCGCGACCAAGCGTCCTCCGCGCGCAACCTCCCGGCCCGCGATCTTTAAAGACTCCATGAACGCCGCACCGTGGGCCGCCAGGCGACACTGGATCACGCCGGTATCCACGGTCACACCGCTTGCCGCAGTGCTCCATCGGAGGCTGCACCGCCTGGCGAGGGCGGACAGAGCTGCGTGGTTCGTCGAGCGAGTGCGCACCGTGCAAGTGGACTTAGAGGCTGGCTGCAG
>CAJAFD010000502.1 GCA_903938935.1 uncultured Opitutia bacterium | reverse complement strand
GTTGCCCCAGGCCCCAGATGGCGTGGAGGCGGGCGTAGAGTGGGGCAGTGGTTTGCGTGGCGACGCGCGTGAGCGCGGCGAGGCCGTCCTTTTTACGGGCGGCGAGTTCGAATTGCGCGGCGCGACGGACGCGCATGTCGGCGTGGCCGAGCAGCGCGGCGAGTTCGGCGGTGGATTGTTGCGTGTGATCGGCGGCGATGAGGGCTTTGGTCTCGGCGATGATCGGGTCCTTGGCGTGGGCGGGATCAGTGACGGCGTAGATGCGGCCGCGCTTGGACTTGGGCCAGCCGTCGGCCCAGTCGGTCCAATAGAGACGGCCATCGGGACCGAATTTCACATCGGTGGGCAGCGCGCCGCCGAGGAAACGCTCCGCGGTATCGACGGCGTAGGTCGCGCCGGCGGGTTTCAGTTTGTAGGCGAAGATGCCCGAGCGGGCGACGTTGCCCACGAAGGTCGTGATGAACAACGCGCCCCGGTAGGAATCGTTGAGACCGGTGCCCGGATAATACGTGATACCCGAGGGACCGTCCTCGAGATTGGCGAGCGGGGCGAGGTGGTTGGCGGGTTGGCCGGGGTGGCGCGGGAGCCAGAGGCGCTCGCGGTTCCAAGGACCGGCGTTGCCCCATCGGGGCGTGTTGGTAACCGACGCGCCAACCGGAGTCGCCGCCCTGGACGACGTGCACGAGGCGTTCCATGTCGCCTTGGTCGCAATCGTTGTCGCCGGTGAAGAGATCGCCGACTTCGTTGAAGAGGAGGTCTTGGGGATTGCGGAGGCCGGTGGCGAAGAGCTCGACGTTGGAGCCGTCCAGATCGCAGCGGAAGACGGAGCCGGCGTCGGGCGTGGCGATGGTGTTGGTGGGCGTGACGACGTGCGCGCCGCGGTCGCCGATGCTGTAGTAAAGTTTGCCGTCGGGGCCGATCGCGAGGCCGTGCATGTCGTGGCCGGTGAAGTTAAACCGCACACCGTAGCCCGTGCTGAGGTCTTTGCGCGTCTCGGCTTTGTTGGTGCCGGTGAAAGCGGTGAGACTCGGGATGTTGGTAAAGTAAACGGTGCCCTTGTGCGGGAGGATACCGGAGGCGATGCCGTCGATCTCGGAGTTAAAACCATCGGCATATAAAGTGGACGTATCCGCTTTGCCTGTACCGTCGCGGTCTTCGACGAGGCGCACGCGTTCGGTTTCCTTGCGCAGTTCGGCGACGCCCGCGGGGCCGAAGCGACGGAGAATCATCGCGCGGAAATCATCCTGCGTGCGGTTGGCGAGTTCGTCTTCGAGAATCCACATGTAGTCGCGGATATCGAGGACGCTGGAGCGGTAGCGGTAAGTCTCGGCGACGAAAGCGCGGCCCTTTTCGTCGAAGTTAAACGCGACGGGGTTGGCCAGCATGGGCTCGGCCGCCCACAGGGAAACGGTGAGGCCGGGCGGAAGTTTAAACCGTTTGAGCGCGAGGAGGGCTTCGTCGGAGGCGGGATTGATGTCGGCCTCGGCGTGACGGTCCATGGGCTTTAATTTGCCGAGGACCGATGGGCCTTGGACGACGAGCTCCGCCGCGCGGAGGGGCAAGGCGGCGAGGCCAGCAAAAGCAAACGCGGCAACGACCGAAGCAGCCAAGCGCGCGGAAAGGAAACGGGGGAAGCTAATCATGGGGAAAAGGGTTGGGGTGGAGAACACCGACGCCGATTCTCTGAAGGTTCGAGCTTTCAGTCGGCTTAGAGGATGCTCGCGCGCGGTTTAAGCGGGAGTCGGATTGTCGCAACGGCAACCTCTTTCCGCCGACGCACTCGCGAGTGAGACGACGGGGCGAAGGTGCAAAAAAACACAGGAGGCGCGGCAAACGTGAAAAAAGAAAGACCGCGCCTTAATCGTGAAAATTACCGCACGGGTCGTAGCGCGGCCGACTTGGCGGGCAGCGCGGCGGCGGCGGGCGCGGGTAACGTCACTTGGCCGGTGGCGGCCCATTCGGCGCCGCGCGCGAAAGTGATTTGGAAACCAAGTCCGTGCACCGCGTCGATCGCGTGGCCGAGCGTGGTGTGGAAAACGCGACCCTTACCATAGGGAATCACCATCAGCATGGGCTCGTGCTCGTTGGTTTTATCGGAGAGCGCGGAGGCGAGGACGGTGACGTTTTCGGCGGGGCCGCGCAGGCCGTGGTAGAGTTCGTCTTTGGCGTGCATCCATTGGGCGGGCAGGCCGCGGAGGATCGGGTGGTCGGCGACGTGGGCTTGGATGAGAAATTCGTGTTGGGGGCCGTGACCGCCGCCGGGGCCGGCGGTGAGGTCTTTGATCCAACCGGCGGCGCGAAGGCGGAGGTAGGGGCCGGATTTTTCGTTGCGCCCGCCCCAACCACCGAGGCCGATGATCGCGTTGTAGTCGGGCCAGTCGGCGAAGGCGTTATTGGCGGCGTGATAGGAGACGAAGCCGCCGCCGTTTTTGACGTAGGCGAGGAACGCGGCGTCGACTGCGGCGGGCCAACGCTCGCCGTTGTAGTTGGAGATGACGACGTCGTAGCCGGCGAACGTGGGGCGCCATTTCGCCCAGAGCGCGGGCGCGGCGGCTTGGTGAGCGGCGAGGGCGGCGGCGTGTTTTTGGAGCGCTTCGGTGTGCGCGGTTTTCTGCGCGGGCGTGGCGTCTTTGGGTAGACGCGGCGCGGCGGGTGCGGCGGCGGGGGCCGTGGAAACGTCGACGGTGAAGCGACCGGTGTCTTCGAGGATGCGTTTGAGGAGCGGGGTGGTGGTGGCCCAGCTGTGATTGTTTTGGCCGTCGAGGATGAGGGCTTTGAGTTGGGCGGGCGCGGCGTGCAGCGGGGCGGTGAGCGCGAGCGAGCAGGCGAGGAGGAGGAAGCGTGGGGTGAACATGGGGAGGTTTTTAAGAGCGGCTGAGGTGCGGGGATTTGTAAAACGTTTTGCGGCCGGTTGGGCGCAAAAAAGGCGAGGCTGGATGGGCCTCGCCTGGAGTGCGTGGGGGCGCGCAGGGCGCGGTTTTTTTAGAAGTTGAGCGTGGCGCTGAGGCGGTAGGTGCGGCCGACCTGCCACGTCGCGCCGTAGAATTTGTCGTCGTCGGCGATGTTGGCGGTGTTGAGCTGGAAGCTGGTGTTGTAGCGGCCGATTTTTTTACGGTAGCCGAGGTTGAAGTCGTAGAGGTAGTGCGAAGGCACATTGAAGCGCGTGATGGTGGCGTCGCCGGTGGCGGTGCTGACCGAGATGATTTCGGCTTCGCGGGCCCCGAGGTATTTGGCGCCGAACATGACCCAGGTGTTTTTGAGGAGGCCCTGGTTGAATTCATAGCGGGCGAAGCCGGTGCCGGAGTATTTGGCGATGTCGGTGGGTGGGCGGCCGAGGTAGCGGCTGGAGCTGCCGCCGGCGGCGACAAAGCGTTGCTGCGCCGCGAGGCGGAGCGGGTCGGGGTTGGCGGCCGTGACGAAGGGATCGATCTGCACGATCTTCACGTCGTTTTGCGAGAAGCCGAGGTTGATGCGGAAATTGCGGAGCGGAATGTAGTCCAGCTTGATGTCGAAGCCCTTCGAATCCGTGCCGGTGTTCACGAAGGCGCCGAAGCCGGAGCCGTTGTTGGTGCCGGTCGGGGCGACGAGGAGGTTTTGGAGGGCAGCGCCGTAGCTCACGGGGCGGTCGCGGTCTTGCAGGGTGAAGGCGACGAGGTTGAGGAGGAGTTTGTTCTTGATGAGGTCGAACTTCACGCCGGCCTCGGCGTTTTGGACGGCGGCGGCGGTGAGGGCCTTGCCGTTGCCGTCGTAGCCGGAGTAAGCGGGGCCGGGGTCGAGGGCGCTCATGGTGTTCGCGTAGACGCGAATCGAATCGTTGACCAACCAGATGATCGTCGCACTCGGGGCGGTGTTGCGGACGGGCTCGGGGCGGCGGACGCCGTTGAGGGAGGAGCCGCTGCCGGCGGGGGCGACGCTGTTCCAGAGGTAGTCGCCGTTGACGGCGTAGACGTTGCCGGCGCGGTCGTTGCGGGTGTCAAAGAAGCCCACGATGGTCTGGAGGCGATCCTTGAAGAAGCTGCTTTGGAGATTGGCGTAGAGATTCCGGTCCCAGAAGAGCGAGGTGAGGTAGGAGGATTTCGCGCCGAGTTGGGATTCGGGGCCTTGGGGATATTGGTTGATCGCGGCGTAGTTCCAGCGCTGCACGGTGGTGTAGTCGCGCGGGTTGCGGAAGCGGGCGAGAATCGCGTCCGAGGAGACGTTCTCCCAAGCGATGGTAGCCGGGTCGTTGGGCGAGCCGGTGTTGCCGTAGTAGAAGTTTTGATTGGGGGCGTTGTTGCCGGAGCGCAGCGGTCCGTAGCTGATGCCGGTGATGAGGCGGTGCTGCACGGGGCCGGTCTTGAAGGCGTAATAGAGTTCGGACTTCCACGTCGGACGGACGGTGCGGGAGGAATTGGTGATATTGTTGGGGCGGATATCGAGGACTTGGGGCTGGGCCGTGCCGAACGAAGGGCGAAGCAGGCTGGTGAAGCGCGGGTCGGTGCGGATCTTGAGTGGGATGGAGGCGTCGTTGGCGTTGCGGAGGGCAATGGCGAACGAGCGATCGCGGACGTTGATATCCTCAGCACTGTAGCCACCCCACCACTGGAGATCTTCGCTGAAGCGATGATCGATGCGGTAGGTGTTGATGTAGGCGCGCTCCTTGCGGAAGGTATCCGGGCCCTCAAAGCGGAAGTCGCGCTGGCTGGGAGTCGTGAGGACGCGGGCGGTGCCGGGGCGACCGGCGATCAACGAGCCGTAGGGATTGCCGGCGGGATCGAGGGTGTTGTCGGTGAGGAAGAAACCGCGGATGTTGTCTCGGGTGTTGAAACGGGATTCGACGCTGGCGAGGACGGAGGTCTTCGGGCCGAGTTTGACGGTGACCGTGGGGTTCATGACGAACGTGTTCGTCTCAAAATACATGGCCGAGCTTTTGCCGGTTTGATAGGACATGGGGAGCGCGACGCCGAAGCG
>CAJAFD010000501.1 GCA_903938935.1 uncultured Opitutia bacterium | reverse complement strand
TGCGCCACGGCGGATGGAACTGAGGACGGCGCGCTGGCGACGGACGCCGAGGGGACGGAGATGGCGGCTTCGCGGCGGCTCGCATTATTGTCCGCGATGGCTCCGATTAAAAGCCCTGCGGCCGCGCCATAAGCCGCCCCGCGCCAAGCACTATGGCCGAGCGAACCGCTGTTGTTGCCGATAATCGCTCCGGCGATGGCGCCGAGCGTGAGGCCGTTACCGACGTAATTGGTCCGTTTATCCGCGGTGTCGTAGTAGCCGCCATCGTAAACGTAAACCGGCGCTGGCCGATAAACATAAGGCCGATAATAATAACCATACGAAACGGGATAATGGCCGTATGAAAGCGCATAGGCCGGGCCGTAATAACCAAAACTGTAGCTAGTAGAACGATGACTACGGCCGTAGTTGCCGCCATGATTGTGGCTGCCATGCGAACGGTCGTTCGAGCTACGCCGTGACGACTCCGCCTGAGCTGGCGACGACAGCAGAGCGAGGGCTAGACCAAGCGCAAAAAGGGTTTTCATAGCGTTAAAAGAATGGGTGGTAGTGCTCTAGACACGACCGTCAAGGCAAGGTTTCAGCAGATTGCAACCGACGCAAATTCCCGAGCTGTTTCTTATCCAAACATATCCAACCGGCAGTCTCTTGCCCGCCCGGCGCGCCCTACCTGTTAAAATACCCCCACGATCACCACCAGCGCCACCAACGACGTGAGCGTGCTCAATACGATCGCGCCCGCCGCCAGTCGCTCGTCGCCCTTCATTTCCGCGGCCATCGTGTAGGAAATCACCGCCGAGGGCGTCGCCAGAAAAATCAACACCGTCTTCAACTCCACGGCGCCCAGCCCCAGCGCGCGCCCCGCCACCCAGCCCAGCGCCGGCGCGGCCACGGTTTTCAACAGCGCCACGATCAATGGCGTGCGCCACGCCGCCCCGAGCCGCACCGTCACCAACGAGCCGCCCACACCGAGCAACCCCAAGGGCAACGCCATCTCGCCCAGCGCGCCGAACGTTTTGTTCACCACCGTCGGCAACTCCCAACCCGCCAACGCACAGCCGATGCCCGCCAGCGACGCCAAGAGCGGCGGAGTCGTCGCCAACTGCCGCAAAAACGGCCCCAGCATTCCCCACCCGATCCGATGTTGGCTCAACAACAACACCACCACGCCCCCGACATTAACAAAAATCATCATCGGCGCCACCGTCAGCACCGCCGCCGCGCGCAGCGAGATGCCGCCCGCCAGCGTCACGTCCGGCAGCGCATAAATAATCGGTAGCCCCACGAAGGCCAGATTCCCGCGAAACGCCCCTTGCACAAACGTCCCCACCACCGCGCCCGGCACGCGCATCAACCACGCCACGACGTAGCCCAGCGCCAAAACCGCCAAGGTCGCCGCCATCATGCCGCCCAGCATCGCTTTCGCGCCCGTCACGCCGTGGATCGACCCCGCCAATTGCGTGAACAACAGCGCCGGCAACCCCAGCCAATACGTGACGCGGTTTGCCTCCTTCAAAAATCCCGCCGACCAAAATTTCGACGCCTGCAAACCCGCCCCGATGGCGATCAGTAAAAAAACCGGCGCGAGCGTGTTAAGAATCAGCACAGCATCAGCCAAACGCACCACCCCCACGCACACAAGCCACCGCTTTTTACCGTTACCGCGTATTGTGTACATTAGGCGTCGATCACGTGACGACTTTGTCGTTTTTACCCCGTTATTGTAAACTTATGGTGACAGGAGCTCTTTTCCATTGAGGACAGCGGTTTACCTACGGCACCAGACCGACGCGCTCGCCCGTGCAGCGCATCATTCAAATCAAATTCGCCTCCACCACATACCATGAAATTAGCTAAGAAAATCCTGCAGGCCGCCGCCTTTGCCGCCGCCTCCATCTCGCTCACGTCCGGGCTGCTCGCTCAGACCTCACCCGCCGTCACCTCGACCACC
>CAJAFD010000500.1 GCA_903938935.1 uncultured Opitutia bacterium | reverse complement strand
TATTCCGCCTCGCCCGTGTGCTCACCCTCCCGCGCCGGGCTCATGACGGGCCGCACGCCCAATCGCCTCGGAATCCGCGATTGGATTCCCCCGCAGAGCGGCATCTTTCTGCGCCCCGCTGAAATCACCGTCGCGCAGCTCCTGAAAAAAGCCGGCTACCACACGTTCCACGCCGGCAAGTGGCACCTCAATAGCCGCACCGACGGCTCCGAACCTACGCCCGGCGACGCCGGCTTCGACCACTGGCTCTACACCCAAAACAACGCCGCTCCCAGCCACCTCAATCCCCGCAATTTCATCCGCAACGGCCAACCCGCCGGCCCGCTCACCGGTCCTTCTTCGCATCTCGTCGTCGCCGAAGCCACACGTTGGCTCGACGCAACCCAGCGCGCCGCCGACGCGCCGTTTTTCTTAAACCTCTGGTTTCACGAAACCCACGAGCCTGTCGCCGCCACGGAGGAATTTCTCGCCCTCTATCCCGACGAGAAAAACCCCGACCGCCGCCACTACCTCGGCGCCGCTTCGCAGATGGACGCCGCCGTCGGCCAGCTCCTCCGCTACCTCGACGATCACGGCCTCCGCGACAACACCTTCATCTATTTCTCCAGCGACAACGGCCCCGAAACGCTCAAGCGCTACAAGAGTGCCGAACGCAGTTACGGTTCTGCCGGTCCGCTGCGCGGCATGAAACTCCACGTCACCGAAGCCGGTTACCGCGTCCCCGGCATCATTCGCTGGCCTGGTCACATCGCCGCCGGTGCCACCAACGCAGAACCGATCTGCAACCTCGATTTCCTCCCCACCGCCTGCGCGCTCGCCGGCATTGCGCCCCCACGCGACCGCGCCCTCGACGGCACGAACCTGCTCCCATTGTTCGCTGGTCAACCGCTCGTACGTCCGCACCCGCTCTATTGGCAGTACGATTTCTCCATCGGCAAACCGTGGACCCTCGCCCTCCGCGACGGCCCGTGGAAACTCCTCGCCGACGCCACGCTCACGCACGTCGAACTCTACGACCTCACCGCCGACCTCGGCGAAAAACAAAACCTCGCCGAGCAACACCCCGAGCGCGTCCGCGCCATGACCGCCACGCTCCGCCAACTCCGGGCCGAGATCGCCGCCGAAGGCGCCCAATCCGGCAATCCCGCCGCCCGCGCCCTCGCGACCAAAAAAGACGACTGAGCCCGCCTAAGCCCCGTTTTAAAATGCCCCGCCGCACCACCTCATTTCAGCGCGTCCTCACGCTGCTCGTTTTCACTTGGGCTTTGCGTCTCACCGCCGCGGCCGCCGCTCCGGCCAACGTGCTGTTCATTTTCGCTGACGACCAACGCGCCGATACGATCGCCGCCCTCGGCAACCCTCACATTCAGACGCCCAACCTTGACCGCCTCGCGCGGCGCGGCGTCGCCTTCAATCACGCCTACATGCAAGGCGGCATGAACGGTGCGACCTGCGTCCCCTCGCGCGCGATGCTGCTCTCCGGGCGCTCTTTGTTTCACATCGACGAAAAACTCACGCGCGACGAAACGTGGCCCGCCGCCTTCGGCCGCGCCGGTTACACGACCTTTATCAGCGGCAAATGGCACAACACCGCTGCGTCCGTCCCGCTCAGTTTCCAGCGCGCCCGCCAACTGTTCACCGGCGGCATGACTGATCCACTCCGGGCGCCGCTCAGCAATCTCGAAAACGGCAAAATGGGCCCCACCAAAATTTCATCCCAACACGCCTGCGCCACCTTCGCGGATGAGACGATCGCGTTCCTCCAAGAACCTCACTCCAAACCGTTCTTCGCTTACCTCGCCTTCGACGGTCCGCACGATCCCCACATCGTGCCCGCCGACTTTCCCGTCCACTACGACCCAGAAAAAATCCCGCTCCCCGCCAATTTCCTCGCCCAACATCCGTTCAACAACGGCGAAATGACGATCCGCGACGAGCAACTTCTGCCCTGGCCGCGCACTGCCACCGACATCCGCGCCATGCTCGCCGATTACTACCGCTACATTTCCTACCTCGATCAACTCATCGGCCGCGTCCTCGATGCGCTCGACGCCTCCCCTGCGGCGCGCAACACGTTCGTCGTTTTCGCCGCCGACTCGGGCGTCGCTCGCGGCAGCCACGGTCTCATCGGAAAACAAAATCTCTACGAACACTCCCTGCGCGTCCCGCTCATCATCGCCGGCCCCGGTGTTCCCGCAAACACGACGACCGACGCCCTGTGTTACCTCTACGACGTTCTCCCCACCCTCGGCGCCTTGACCCAAGTTCCTGGCCCCAAGACCAACGAAGGTATCGACCTCAGCCCTTCCGTACGCGATCCGCGCAAACCCGCCCGCGCCTCGCTCACCTTCGCTTATCAAAAAGTCCAACGCGCCCTCCGCGACGAGCGATTCAAACTCATCCGTTACCCGCAGATCGACCGCACCCAACTTTTCGATCTCGCGAATGATCCCGACGAAATCCACGACCTCGCCGCGTTGCCCGAACACGCCGCGCGCGTCACCGCGATGACGCAGACGCTCGCCGCCGAATTAAATCAACTCGATGATCCCGCGCCGTTCACCGTGGCGACACCCCGCCCCGCCGCTTGGACTCCACCCCAGCGCTGAGTCCGCTTACACGAGCGACACGCCCTTGGGATCACGCACGACGACGGTGCCCGCGATTTTATCGTGCCACGACTGCCGATCCGTCGCGAAGGCCACGCGCAGGAAACCCAGCGCGAAGACGACCAAAGACACAAAACATCCCAGCGCACGCGAGACCACCGTCGACCAATCCAGTGAACGATCATCGAGCCGCACCACGCGCAGCCCGCACACAATTCCACCGATCGTCGTGCCTTTGATTTTCCACATCACCGCGCCGTAAGCCGCAAGCGCCGGCAAAATAAACGCTCCGGCGCCCGTCGGTCCGCAGATCAGCGCGACCAAAATCAGATCGATGAACATCGCCGCCATGCGTAGCCAAAAACCCGCCCGCGGTAAGGCACTCGCCGGCGAACTCGAACCGATCAACGGCGGCACAAAATCAGCCTCGGACACGGGCACCGCCGCAGTTGCCATCGGTTCGGCCGCAACGCTACCCGCAGCCCCGAACGGCGGCGCGGCCGGAGCGACGGACGCAGCAGGCGTTTCTGTTTTGTTTTTGACCGACAGCAACGCCGCCACCGAGGACCCCAAACCCAGCGCTCCCATCATCATGGCCGCGAGCAACCCGATCACGGGCACGTGATAAATCACCGCGAAAATCAAACTGCCGACCAAAACCGCGACGACCAGCGAACCCCGCTCACGCAACACCCGACGCCCGACCAAGCCATGAATTGCCGCCTGCCCAAACAGCGCCGCAAAAATGATCGTCAACGGCAAAACCAGTAGCGCCACCGGAATACCGATGATCGTGACGCAAAGTAGCAGAAAGAAAAAAGGCAGCGCCAATAGAGTTAGAAACGCGGAAAGCAGAACAACAGCGGGACGTTCCACCAACACTTCCCCCGTACGCCGCACGCCACCAGGAAACACGAGCGCGAGCAGCGCATAAAACCCGAGGGCAACGAACGAGAGTTTCAACAACCAACCCAATCCACGACCCACGCCGAGCAAGGCGCCGTGACTGAGCGCATGCGTCCACCACGCTTGCAACGATTCCGGCGGGTGGAGCTTACTCCCTAAATTTTCCTTTGTAATTTTGCCGAGTACGATCGCACCAGGATCGCGCTGCAGTTCGCCGGCCATCACATTTACCTTACCTTCCACGACTGCTTTGGGGCCGAGTTTAATATTACCCATGACGGCGGTGACATCGCCCAGCACGATGCCGTCGATCACGATATCGCCCATCACCGCGAG
>CAJAFD010000499.1 GCA_903938935.1 uncultured Opitutia bacterium | reverse complement strand
TGGGACGCCTCCGGCAAAGGCGGCGCCATCCGCCGTCTCACCGATGCCATCGACGCGCGCGACTCCCGCGTCATCCCGATCGCCAAACCCACCGACGAAGAAAAATCCCATCCGTACCTCTGGCGTTTCTGGCGCCACGTGCCCCGCGCCGGCATGGCGACCATTTACGACCGCTCCTGGTACGGCCGCGTCCTCGTCGAACGCCTCGAAGGCTTCGCCCGCGAAGAAGAATGGCGCCGCGCCTACTCCGAGATCAACGAATTCGAACGCGAACTCGTCGAACACGGCGTCATCGTCATCAAATTCTGGCTCCACATCAGCAAAGACGAACAGCTACGCCGTTTCCGAAACCGCGAAGAGACCGATTACAAGCGCCACAAAATCAACGCCGAGGACTGGCGCAACCGCCGCAAATGGGCCGCCTACGAAACCGCGATCGGCGACATGATTTCCCTCACGCAAACCCGCTTCGCCCCCTGGCACCTCATCCCCGCCAACAACAAACGTTTCTCGCGCCTCGAGATCATCAAGACCTCCTGCAAACAAATCGAAGCCGCGCTCGAAGAAAAATCCTGAGCACGCTCCCGCAACGCCCCAGAACCCAGTCGGGGCCTTGAAAGCGGCGTTGCGACGGCGACCCCGCCCGACCAACCTATGCTCATGCATCCCCGCCCCGTTTGCTCCGCGTTGCTCCTTGCTGCCCTCGTTTTATTAAGCCGCACCGCCCGCGCCGATGTGCCGTGGCTGCCCGCCGGTCTCCCGCCCGCGCCCGCCACAGGTCCCGCGCTCTGCCCCGGCGCGTTTCTCACGCCCGCGCAAGGCGCCGCCGTGCTCGACGCCGCCCTCACCCAATTTCCCGATCGCGCCGCGTGGGAAACCTACGCCGCCCATCTCCGCACGCGCATCCAAAGCGCCGCCGGCCTCACCCCGTGGCCGCGCCGCACTCCGCTCAATCCTAGCATCCGCGACCGACGCACCCACGACGGCTACACCGTCGAAAACGTCGCCTTCGAATCCGCCCCCGGCTTGTTCGTCACCGGCAATCTTTATCGCCCGACTGATCTCACCGGGAAACATCCCGTCGTTCTCACCACGCACGGCCACGCCCGCGCGGTTGCCACGCCCGCCGATTACGACACGCACGCGCGGTTCGCGCCGCACGTGCAGACGCGCTGCGCCCAACTCGCCCGCATGGGCGCCATCGTGTTCGCGATCGACATGTTCGCGTACGGCGAAGGCATCCAACTTTACGGCCAAGACGCGCACCGCGACCCGCGCGCGATCACGATCCATCTGTGGAATGGCATCCGCGCGCTCGATTTTCTGCTCGGACTCGAAGGCGCTGATGCCAAGCGCGTCGGGGTCACCGGCGAATCCGGCGGCGGCACCCAGACGTTTCTGCTCACCGCGCTCGACCCGCGCGTGACCGTGAGCGCACCCGTCGTGATGGTGTCGGCGCATTTCTTCGGCGGCTGCCCCTGCGAGAGCGGCCGGCCCATCCACCGCGGCACCGATTATTTCGCCCGCAACGCCATGATCGCTGCGCTCGCCGCCCCGCGCCCGCAACTCCTCGTCTCCGACGGCAAAGACTGGACGCTCAACACCCCGCGCGTCGAATTCCCGTTTCTCCAAAAAATCTACGGCTATTACGGCGGCGCCGATCGCACCGCCAACGTCCACTTGCCCGACGAAGGCCACGATTACGGTCCGTCGAAACGCGCCGCCGTGTATCGCTTTTTCGCTGCGCAACTGGGCCTCAACCTCGCGGCCGCCACCGACGCCGGCGGCCAGATCGACGAATCGCACGCCACGATGGAGCGGGCGGCGGCGTTGCGGGTGTTTAACGCCGATTTTCCTGTGCCGCCTCACGCGCTGCACGACGCCGGTGCCATCGAGCGCGCGCTCGTCAAATTACAACAACCCTAACGCCGCAGCGTCCAGCGTCGGCCCGAGATCAAAACCATCGGGCACAAAAAAACCGCCGCGAGCGAACTCGGGGCGGTTGATAAAACGAGGTGTCCTAAAATTAGGAGACGTGCTTCGAGACGAGCTTGGTCATCTCGAACATGCTGACCTTGCCCTTGCCACCGAAGACAACCTTCAGCGCGGCATCGGCGTTGATCTGCTTCTTGTCCTTCTTGTCCTGGAGACCGTTCTTCTTGATGTAGTCCCACAGTTTCTTGGTGAGCTCCGTGCGGGGGAGCGGCTTCGAGCCTACGACAGCCGACAGGGCGGCGTCAGGCGTAACAGGTTTCATGAACGCGGCGTTTGGTTTACGAGCAGCTTTTTTAGCCATAGTGGATTTGGGTTTATGTGCTTTCGAGTGAAAGCGAGTGAGTTCTAGAGGGGAAAATGACTCGTTTCCGAGTAAAATCTTAAAAAATTGTGTGATTCCTAGAGGGAGAATGCCTTGACTCTCCTCTGAAAAAGGTCGCCGGCCGCGCTCAAACGCGCTCGTCCACCTGCACAAATTGCTCGTAAAGCGCCGCGTAACGCCCGCCCGCAGCCAGCAACTCAGCGTGCGTGCCGCGCTCGATAATCGCGCCCTGATCGAGCACGAGCACCAGATCCGCATGGCGAATCGTACTCAAGCGATGCGCCACCACGAAGCTCGTACGACCGCGCAACAGCTTGATCAACGCCGTCTGCAACCGCGCCTCGGTCAACGCATCGATGGAGCTCGTCGCCTCGTCGAGAATCACCAAGCGCGGATCCGCCAAAAGCGCGCGCGTGAAACACACCAATTGCCGTTGACCCACCGAAAGCGCCGCGCCGCGCTCCCCGACTTCGGTCAACAATCCCTGCGGCAACGCCTCGAGCAGATCCAAGCAGTCGAGTTGCTCCGCCGCCCGCCGCACCTCGGCATCCGTCGCCTCAGGTTTCGCGAGCCGGATATTTTCGAGGACGGTGCCGCTGAAGAGAAAATTCTGCTGATGCACCATGCCCATCTGCCGATGCAGCGACGTGCTCGTGAGCGTGCGGATTTCTCGGCCGTCCACGAGCAACTCGCCGCTCGTCGGCAGATAAAATTTCGAAACGAGATTGATGATCGAGCTCTTGCCGCTGCCCGTGTGGCCGACGAGCGCGATGGTTTGGCCAGGCTCAGCGACGAAGTGAATATCGCGCAAAACGGTTCGCGCCGGATCGTAGCCGAAGCCTAGATGACGAAACTCCACGCGCACCCCACCCCCGCCCTCGCCCGCAGCCGGGACGTGACCCACGCGCGGATCCGGCAACGCCACCGCATCCGGCGCATCGACCCAATCCGGCACGGTGTCGATCAACCGAAATACGCGCTCCGCCCCCGCCATCGCGACCAGCGCTTGATTGTACTGCGTGCCGATGATCGCGATCGGCGCGAAAAACTGATTCGCCAACAAGAAAAACGTGATCAAAGCGCCTATGCTCATCTCGTCATGAAACACCCGCCAGCCGCCGAACATCAGTAACGTCGCGACGAAAAATTGGCTGTTGAGTTCCAAGATCGGCGTAAGAATGGCCGAGGTGCGAGCGAGCGCGATGTTGTAGCGCGAATGGTCCGCGAGCAGACTGCGGAAAAGTCCGGCGTTGGTTTCCTGACGCACGAAACCCTGCGTGACGCGAATACCGCTCACCGATTCCGCCAACGTCGCGGTGACCCGACTGAAGCTCGCACTCGCCGCACGCGAATAGTAACTCAGCTTAACCCGAAAATGTTGATTGATCGCCCAGATCACCGGCGCCATCGCGAGCACGATCAGAAACAACACCCAATCGCTCCACGCCATCACGACCGCCGCAAAGACCATCGTCCCGCCCTGAATCACCGTGACGAAAAGCACATCCTGAATTCCGACCCGGACCGATTCCACGTCACTCGTCACGCGCCCGATAATGCGGCCGATTTTCATGCGATGGAAAAAACTCATCGGCTGGCGCTGCACCTTGTCGAAAATATCTGCCCGCAAGCCACTGACGACCGTCTCCCCGATCTCGAGCGCGTAGCGTTGACGATAGTGAAACATCCCGTCCGTGAGCAGAGCGAGCACCCCGTAGCCCACGACCCCCAGCGCGATGCCGGAAAAATCGCGCGCCGTGATCGGGCCGTTGATCACCAGCGCCATTACCCAACCGAGCGCCGGTAATTGCGCCGCGCGGATAAAAGATAAAATAACGAGCGCGGTGACTTTGCCTTTGATCGGCGCGGTGTACGTGAACAACCGCCGGATCAGTCCCCATTCTAGCGGTTGGGAATCGGTCTCGTTGTCGTCATCTTCGGGCAAGCGCTGGATCAGGCCCATCGGTTTCGGCGCCGGAGGCGGCGAAGACGGTTTCATGCGATGTCCTCCGGCTGGCGATCGAGCGACTGCAGCTCGCGGCCATCGACGAGTTGCAGGCTGGCGACGCGGCGGTAATTGCCGGGCTGCGCCATGAGAGACTCATGCGTGCCGCGTTGGACGATCCGCCCATTTTCCAGCACGATGATAAAATCCGCGCGCCGCAGCGTACTCAGACGGTGCGCGACGATGAACGTCGTGCGACCAGCGATGGCGCGATCGAGCGCGTCGAAAATCTCGTGTTCCGTTTCGCTATCGATTGCGGCCGTGGGATCATCGAGCAACAAGATCGCTGGCTCCAGCAACACCGCCCGCGCGATGGCGAGACGTTGGCGCTGGCCGCCGCTGAGGCTGTTGCCACTCTCGCCGAGCACGGTGTCGTAGCCTTGCGGCAACTGCAGGATGAATTCGTGGGCGGCGGCGATGCGCGCGGCGCGCTCGATTTGTTCGCGTGTCGCATCGGGATGACCGAAGGCGATGTTGGCCGCGACGGTGTTGGAGAAGAGAAAACTTTCCTGAAAAACCAGCCCGATATTCCGCCGTAAATCGTCGAGGTGAATCTGGCGCGCGTCGATGCCGTCGATCAACACCCGCCCAGCCGTGGGGTCGAAAAAGCGCGGGATCAGACTCATCAAAACGCTCTTGCCCGAACCCGTCGCGCCGAGAATGGCGACGCACTGGCCGGGCTTCACCTCGAGGTTGATGTCGCGGACCACGGCTTCGGCGCCGTCGTAGGCAAAAGTCACGTTTTCGAAACGCACCCCGCCCGCACTACGTGGAAGCCGAATCGCCGCCGGGGCGTCTTTCACTTCGACCGGAGCATCCAAGATTTCAAAAACCCGACGCGCCCCG
The DNA here is from genome assembly GCA_903938935.1 of uncultured Opitutia bacterium. GTDB lineage: Bacteria > Verrucomicrobiota > Verrucomicrobiia > Opitutales > Opitutaceae > Tous-C4FEB. The sequence continues at coordinate 13,205 of CAJAFD010000499.1, read as the reverse complement.
ATCAGCGATTGCTGCACCGAATTTACGATGTTGGCGACGTTGTTCACCTGGCCGGAAAATTGTTCGAGCAAACCGGAGAAAACGATGAGCCCCGTGCCCAACGGCAACTCGTCATGCGCGACCAACCAACCGCCATAACCAAGCAGCACCATCATGTTAATACGGGTGAGAAAACCCACCGCCGGAGTGAATAAACTCAGTCGCCAAAAAATCCCGCGCTGTTGATCGTAGCAGGCTTGATTCGCAGTGGAAAATTTCGCCCGCGCCTCCGCTTCACGACCAAACCCCTTGGTCACCGCGACGCCTTGCAAGCTCTCGGCGAGGATTTGCACCATGGTTTCGACGAGCGTGCGATTATGCGCGTACGCCGGCTGAATTTTGCGCGAAAACCACATCGACATGATCACCATCAACGGCGTGGTCGCGAGACAGGCCAACGTAAGCGTCGGACTGAGGCTCGCCATGTAAATCAGGTAAACGGTGAGCGACACCGCCATGATCACACTTTGGATCAACACCTGATCGACAAACATCCGCACCGATTGCACGTCACCCGTGACGCGGGTGATGATCGAACCCGTAGAATTCGCATCAAAAAAACGAAAGCTCAGCCGCTGTAATTTATCGTACACCTCGCCCCGCAAATCGACGACCAGCCGTTGTTGCACCAGGCGATTGACCGAGAGCGCGAGGACGTAGTTGAGCAAGGCCCGACCGAGCGCGAGGGCCAAAATCAGGCCGGCGAGCAACCCGAGCACCTGCAACGGCGCCCAAGTCATCGGCAACGCCACATGAAGCGCGTTGGCGCCCATCGGCGTGCGATCCATTTTATGGCGGATATAATCAATCCCGAGGCCCGTAAAACTCAGCCCGCCGATCCCCATCAAGAGCAGCAGCAGTTGGAGACCGAGAACCTGAAAACAGTGAGCCCGATATCGCCACGCGAGGCCGAACAACCGCCGGATCAACGCCGCGTTCGATTGCGGCGCGACGGCGGCGGAGAGATTCGTGGACGACAACATTTGGCCCGCACCTTAACTCGGCTGGGCGAGGGTGCACGAAACATTTTCCAACCCGACAATTAATTCCGCTGCCGAGTGCGATTCTGCGTCTGGCCCGAATTGTTGTTCTGACGTTTGTTTTGATTCTGCGCGGGTTGCGCCACCGGAGCTTCAACGACCGGCGGGGCGCTCGCGGCTTGAAGTGAAGCTTGCTCGCGCAACGCACGGCGACGCCGCACCTCCGCGGCAACCGCCTCGAGTCGACGCTGTTCATCAGCCGGAGTAGCATTAGCGACCACGCTCTGCGTGATCGCGTTGGGCACCATGGGCATGCCTGGCGAAGGCAAAGGCGCAGGTGCCGAAGCCTGCCCAGAGGAAGCAACTTTGACCGCACGCAGCGCGAGCGTGAGTGCACGACCGCCGTGATCTACGGTCACTGTTTCATTGTTCGCATCGTAAGCTTTTACGACGAAATCGTGATCCTTTTCGTTGAGTTTTACCCAGGCGCTGACTTTTCGCGCCGGGTCAAAAATACAAAAACGCATGCCCCCGTGCGTCTCCATCACACCGCGCAACTCGATCGGCGCCCCCTCCGTCACAGCCGACCCACTCGCCGCCTGACCTGACGGCAAAAACGGTGAATTTGTCGCCAACTGTGCGCGCGCCATGGATACGCCAACCAACAGCGTAGTCGAAAACCAACAGATATAACTAAGAGGGCGAGAGGCGTGCATGAAAAGGGGTGTGGAACTAGATTAGACGCAGCCCGCGCGGTCAAGTGACACACATAATTTACTCGAGACCTTCATCACCCGCAAAGCAACGTTCCGCCCATCGTTTGATTCGTCACCCTAAACTAGATACCCAGCCAAAGAGAATCTACGAGAGTCGCGACAAATCGCGCCCCGATAGCTATACGGATTTATTCCATCACTCTAAAATCAACGCCAAGCGCCCAAGCTAAGGTTCATCGCCCGCGAAAACGCACACAACAACTCCGCCTTAGCGCCCAACTAAAAAATTTATGAACAAAATAAACCCACTGGGCTACCAAGGGTCCATTTCGATCCTGTTTTTGTTTTCCACTCGAGGGCATAGATATTCCAAATAAAATAAAAATTGCTTTGAGAAACTTAAAAAACGATTATAGTTTCTTAAGTAGCAATGCCCGTCGCCATCAAAATTTCTGGTGTCCCTTCTCCCGCCGCCAGTGACGAGCTCAGCAACCGCATTCTTGGCCAAGCCCGCGCCGATTTTCTGACCCGCGGTTACAGCGCTGTCACCATGGACGCCATCGCGACCGAGCTCGGGATTAGTAAAAAAACCCTCTACCAACACTTCTCCGGCAAAGACGCCCTGATTCGCGATGTGATCCTCGGTCTCAGCCGTGATATCAGGGCTGAAGCCGACGCCCTTCTGCGTCACCGCCGCCTGAATTTTGCCGAAAAACTTCGCGGTTTCGCCGAGGGCTTGGCGCAGCGCTTACACACCGTCACGCCCCACGCCGCGCGCGACCTCCAGCGTTTTGCGCCTCACCTCTACGCGCTCCTCCACGACGTGCGCCAAAAAGATATCCCCTACATTTTCGGCCGCTTCGTCGAACAAGGCCAACTCACCGGCATGGTTCGCGACGACATCCATCCCGATTTCACGATTCAATTTTATCTCCACGCGCTCCAAGGTCTCCTTCAACCCGCCTCCCTCGAACAGCTCAAGCTGACTCCCACCGAAGTTTACACCCGCGCCATCGATCTTTTTTTCGGCGGCCTCCTCACCCCCGCCGGTCGCAAAGAACATGAAAAACTCTTCCCTCGCTAAACGCTCTCTTCGCGCCGTCTTCGTCCTCGCCAGCGCCACGCTCATCGTCGCTGGCTGTTCGCGCCCGAGCTCTGTTGGTTATCAAGGTTACCTCGAAGGCGATTTCATTTACGTCGCGGCGCCCCTCGCAGGCCAACTCGAAACCCTCGCCGTCACCAAAGGCTCCCGGATCAACGCTGGCAGCACGCTCTTCACGCTCGAGCACGCCAACGAACTCGCCGCCCAACGCCAGGCCGCCGAACAATTCCGCGCCGCCCGCGCCCGTCTCGCCGACGCTCAAAAAGGCTCACGTCCCTCCGAGCTCGCCACCCTCAAAGCTCGACTCGACCAAGCCCGCGCCGCCGCCGAACTCTCCCAACTCGATCTCAACCGCCAAAAAAATCTCTACGACACCCGCGTCGTAGCCGAGGCCGATTACGACCGCGCCCGCCTCACCCACGAGCGCAACACCCGCGCGATCGAAGAACTCGCCGCCCAACTGGCCACCGCCCAACTCGGCGGCCGCACCGATGCACTGACGGCCGCCGAGGCCGACGTCAGCGCTGCTCGCGCCGCCAAAGAAAAAACCGACTGGGCTGTCGCGCAAAAAACCCAGGCCGCTCCGCGCGACGCTTTAGTTTACGATACGCTTTATCGCGCCGGAGAATTCGTCGCCGCTGGTAATCCCGTCGTCTCGCTCCTTCCACCGGAAAACATCAAAGTCCGTTTTTTCGTTCCCGAAGCCGAGTTCGCGAGCCTCACCGCCGGTGCCGCCGTACGCATTAACATTAACGGCCGGCCCGCGCCCCTCGCTGCCCGCATCAGCTATCTCTCGCCCCAGCCGGAATACACTCCTCCGATCCTCTACAACCGGGAGAACCGCGCCAAACTCGTCTTCATGATCGAAGCGGTTTTCAACGACCCCGCCGCCACCCGCGACCTCCACCCTGGTCAACCCGTCGACGTCGCCCTCGCGAAATAAAACCCGCATGGCCGCGCTCGAAAAAGACCTCGCCATCGACGTCACCGGCGTCACCAAGCGCTTCGGCGAAAAAACCGTCGTCGACGCCATCGACCTCTCCGTGCGCCGCGGCGAGATCTACGGTTTTCTCGGGCCCAATGGCTCCGGCAAGACCACGTTCATCCGCATGCTTTGCGGCCTCCTCACGCCCGACGCGGGTACCGGCACTTGTCTCGGTTTCGATGTCCGCACGCAACAAGCCGAGATCAAGCGTCACGTCGGCTACATGACGCAGAAATTCAGTTACTACGAAGACCTGACCATCCGCGAAAATCTCGATTTCATCGCCCGCATCTACGCGGTGCCGGACCGCGGCGCCGCGGTCCAACGCAGCCTCGAACGCCTCGGCCTTACCCACCGCAGCCACCAACTCGCCGGTCAACTTTCCGGGGGCTGGAAACAACGCCTCGCCCTCGCCGCTTGCCTCATTCACGAGCCCAAACTTCTCCTGCTCGACGAGCCCACCGCCGGCGTCGACCCCAAGGCCCGCCGCGAATTCTGGGACGAAATTCATCAACTCGCCGCCGGTGGGCTCACCGTCCTCATCACGACCCATTATATGGACGAAGCCGAGCGCTGCCACCGGCTCGCCTACCTCGCCTACGGTCGCTTGCTGACGCGCGGGACACTCGCCGAAGTACTAGGCAAAGCAAAACTCACCACCTGGCGCGTCACCGGCCCTGATTTGCTCACGCTCGCCGCGACACTCCGCGTTCAAGCCAGCATAGAGCAAGTCGTCGCCTTCGGCAACACCCTCCATGTGAGTGGTCGTGATTCGGCGCGACTGAACGATATCATCGCGACCGTGCGCGACCCGCGCCATAGCTGGCAACTGATCCCCTCGGGGCTCGAAGACGTGTTCATCAGCTTGATGGATGAAGCCAAGGACAACTTCGCGTGAGCCTACCGCGTTTTACATTCCACCGTCTCTGGGCGATAGTGCTCAAGGAGTTCATTCAGTTGAAGCGCGACCGCGTCACCTTTTTTATGATGGTCGGCATCCCGCTGATGCAGCTTATGGTGTTCGGCTTCGCGATCAATTCCGACCCGCGCCACCTGCCCACCGCCGTGCGCCTAGGCGACCAAGGCCCTTTTGCCCGCACCTTCGTCCAAGCCCTGCGCACCACCAATTATTTCGCGGTTGTCCATGAAACTTCGAGCGAGGCCGAGGCGCAACGCCTGCTGCAAATCGGCGACGCGCAGTTCGTCATCAACATTCCCGAAGATTTTTCCCGCAAACTCCTCCGCGGTGAACGTCCCACCGTGCTCATCGAAGCCGACGCCTCCGACCCCTCCGCCACCGGGCCCGCCCTGGCCTCGGTCAATGCCCTCGCCAGCACGATTTTCAATCGCGATCTACCCAGTCCACTGGCCCGACTCCGCGCTAAAAATGGACCGGTCGATTTCCGTATCCACGCGCATTACAACCCAGAGAACATCACCCAATATAACGTGGTCCCCGGCTTGATGGGCGTGGTACTGACCATGACGATGGTCATCATCACAGCGCTCGCCATCACCCGCGAACGCGAGCGCGGCACGATGGAGAATCTCCTCGCCACTCCCGTGCGGCCCTTCGAGGTGATGGTTGGAAAAATCCTTCCGTTCATTGTGATCGGCTACATCCAAGTGACGTTGATCCTGCTCGCGGCGCGTTATATTTTCCACGTGCCGATGGTCGGCAGCCTGCCGTTGCTCTACCTCGTTTCGCTGCTGTTTATTGCAGCCAATCTTGCGGTCGGCATCACGTTTTCGACGCTGGCGAAAAATCAACTGCAAGCCGTGCAGATGGCGTTCTTCTTCTTCCTGCCGTCGATTTTGCTCTCGGGTTTTATGTTTCCATTTCGCGGCATGCCGCCGTGGGCGCAAAACGTGGGTTCATGTCTGCCCAACACGCATTTCCTGCGCATCGTGCGCGGCATTTTGCTGAAAGGCAACGGCCTCACCGAGATCGCGCCCGAGCTTTGGCCGTTGCTGGCGTTTCTGGTCGTGGCGATGACGATCGGCGTGAAACGCTACCGGCAAACGCTGGACTGATGCTTAGCTTTTGACCGCCACGATCTGTTTGGCGATCGGGCCGTCGAGGTGCATGACCGAGCTCGGAAAGGCGAACGTCAACCCGCGCGCGGCCACCAAGCGCATGATCTCAAGATTCACGCGCTGTTTGAGCGCAAGGCTCTGTTGAAAATCCGGGCCTTGCGCGACGTAGACAATCCACAGATCGAGCGAGGATGCGCTTAGATCGCGGAAAAAAACCATCACCGAATTCGTATCCACCGCGGCTTCAGCCAGAATACATTGGCGGATATCCTCGACGATAAATCTCAGCTGTTCGGGCGTCGCGTCGTAGTTGATACCGATGACTTGTTCGATGCGACGCTGCGTGAACCGAGACAAATTTGTGATCGCTTCGGAGGACACCAGCTTGTTGGGGATTACCACCAACGATTTGTCGACGAGACGGATCTTGGTAGAGCGTAGACCTATCTCTTCGACCGTGCCGGTGTTGGCACCGATTTTCACGGTCTCGCCCACTTTGAAGGGCTGATCAATCGCGACGACGAGCGAGCCGAAGAGATTAGCGATGGTGTCTTGCGCAGCCAAGGCGAACGCCAAACCACCGATGCCTAGACCCGAGAGAATCGTGGAAACATTATAACCCAAACTCTGGATCGTGATCAGCACGCCGATAACCACGAATAACGCGACCAGCGTCTTTTTGATCCAAGGCATGAAAGCCGCGACGCCCATTTGGCGCTCTTTGGCCATCTCCGAGGCGTGGTCGAGGATCGCGTTAAACGCGCGTAACAACCCCCAAAAAATCACCAAGGAAAATGCCACCGTAGAGCCATAGCCAATGCTGCGGTCGACGGTTTCAGACAGTTTCAGCACCTTCAGCGCGGCAAAAATTCCCGTCACCATCACAAACGTCGCGACCGGCGCCTCTAGCGCAGGGAAGAGTTTATCGTCGAGCGTCGTTTCCGTTTTGGCGGCGAGTCGTTTGAGCAGATTAAAAATAATCGTCGTGACCAACCGCCGCAGCAAAATCGCCGCGGCCAAAAACAAGCAGCATATGACCATGTGCGTGGTCGTGTTCTCGCCCGTCTTCACGTGGAACCATTGCAAAACGACATCGACGATATGCTCGAGCAGATCGGGCGCACGGGTGGTGGCCGACTTAGCTAGATTGGCCGTGGTCGCTTCGATCGCGGGATTTCCCGTACTCGCGCCCTGAGCAGGCGCGGCGCTCTGCGCCTGCAGCGAGAAAGACAGCAGGACAACCGATAAGGACCAGGAGCGGACGAGTGGTGAAATCAGCCTCAACATACGAGCGCGAACTCAACGGTCGGGCCCGATCATGTCAAAACTTTGCCCGAGGCGCAGCGTTTGTAATCCGGAGTTCATGGAAACCGACACGGATATTCTAGGGACCCACTCCCTGCTTGCGCGGCGTAGGGTCGTCGCGGCAGAAAGACCGCACCATGTTTTCGTTTCTCGCTGTCATTGATGCTATGCCGCTTTGGGCGTGGGCTGCTTTTTTTACCTTTATCACTGCGATGCTGGCGCTGGATCTCGGTGTGTTCCAACGCAAGTCGCATGTCATGGGCATGAAAGAAGCCCTCGGTTGGTGCACGGTGTGGATCACGCTCGCCCTGGGTTTCGGGGCGCTGCTCTGGCAATGGCGTGGGCCGGAAACGGCGCAGCAGTTTCTCGCCGGCTATCTGATCGAACTGTGCCTGAGTGTGGACAACGTGTTCGTGTTTATTTTGGTGTTTGCGTACTTCAAGGTCGAGCCGCGCTACCAACATCGCGTTCTGTTTTGGGGCATCATCGGGGCCGTATTAATGCGCGCGGTGTTTATCATCGTCGGCGTGAGCGTCATCGCTCGTTTTCATTGGATTCTTTATGTTTTCGGGGCGTTTCTCGTCTACACCGGCGTCAAAATGGCCCTTCCGAGCAAAGAGGCGGAAGTCGATCCGGAGAATAATTTCGCGGTCAAACTCTTCCGCAAATTTTACCCGGTCGCTCCGCACAACGATCAGGGGCGCTTTTTCACCCACCATCAGGGCCGGCGCATGGCGACACCTCTGTTCATCGTACTCATCGTGATCGAAACCACCGATTTGATCTTCGCGCTCGATTCCCTGCCCGCCGTACTCGCGATCACCAAAGATAGTTTTGTCGCCCTCACCTCTAACATCTTCGCCATCCTCGGCCTGCGCTCCCTGTATTTCGCCCTCAGTGGTATCATGGGGCTGTTCCGCTACCTCAAAATCGGCCTCGCTTTGATCCTAGTTTTCATCGGCGTAAAAATGCTCGCCGAACACTGGCTGCACATCACCACCGGCACATCGCTCAGCGTCATCGGCGGTGTGCTCACGACCTCGATTTTGATGTCGGTGTTAATCCCGCAGAAACCCAAAGGCTCGTAAGAAGCACCCTAAGGGTCTCAGGTCAAAAACCGCGCCGCCCACTCCGGTCGCGCGAATGGGCGAGGTGTCCACTCGCCCCATATGCGATAACGCCACCGCGCGATCACGCGGTAAACACCATCGCGCCAAGCCCGCGGCAAAACCCGGGCCCACGCCACCACCGCACCCCATCCGCCCACCGCGCGCGCCGCCGCCAGCGCTCCATCGGTGCGCAATAAAAATTCCCTGCGCTCCCGCGCCGCCCAATCCGGCACATAAACCAACGAGTCGAAATCTTCTGTCGGCAATCCGTGGACTCGCAGATAAGCCTGTGCCGCCACACCCTGCAACGGCGCAAAGCGCAACACCCCGCGCCCGTCCCGCCGCATCAGCCAGAGTACGACGCGATAACACAAGCCACACTCGCCGTCGAAAAACAGCACCGGCCCAGGAAGGTTGAGATTGTCGTTCGCGATCATCGTAACGTTACAGTTCCGATCGTGCGCAAATCACACCCAAAAGAAAGCCTCCACCACAAGCTGACCTAAAATAGCATGCGGGCAAAAAATCACTGGACGCTACCTTTCATCACGCTCCAGCGTACTCGCGGCTCGCACCCACCACCGTTTTCATCATCCTCATCGGCTCCAAACGCCCGAGACCCGCAATCCTTACCCTTTTTTCACTTTTTCACCATGATCACTGCCCATAATCGTCCTGCCCGCCGCACGCTCCGCCTCTGGCTCAACCTAGCCCTCGGCGGGATCATCGCCCTCTCGGCCCACGCCCAAACCGCCCCCACCCGCGCGAGCACCACGGACGCCTCCGAAACCGCCGCCAAAAAGACCGAGGCCATTACCCTATCCACCTTTACCGTCTCCGAGCAACAAGACCTCGGCTACGAATCCATGCAGACGACCTCCGGCATGCGTACGGTGCAGAACCTCAAAAACGTCGCCAACTCCATCTCCATCATCAACGCCCAGTTCATCGAAGACATCGGCGCGACCAACCTCGACGAAATGTCCAAATGGTTCGTCACCGGCGAAGCCAACCCCGACCCCGCGCTGCCCAACAAAGGCATCTTCCGCGGCATCGTAAACAACTACGCCGTGCGCAACGGCTGGATCTGGTACTCGCCGATGGAATCCTACGCCACCGAACGCGTCGAAATCCTCCGCGGCCCCAACGCCTTCCTCTACGGCGAAGCCGACCTCGGCGGCGCCAGCAACCAGATCACCAAACGCGGCCTCTTCACCAAAAACCTCACCCGCGTAAAACTCATGGTCGGCAACGACAATCTCCTCCGCGCCGAGCTCGATCTCAACCGCCGCCTCAACGACAAACTCGCCCTCCGCATCGCCGCCGTCCAACAGAACAACGATTCCTGGGTGCACAACGTCCGCCGCGATTTCCGCGGCATGTACGGCGCGCTCACGTACCGCCCGTTCCGCAAAACCACCATCAGTCTCATGGCCGAACACGCCAAGAGCACCGGCGTAAACTCCCAAGGTCTCTTCATCGACGCCTATACCTTCAGCAACGTCACCACGCTCACCAACACCGCCGGCTACGTCTACGTGCCCGCCAACGGCTCCCTCTTCCGCGCCAACACCATGCGCCGCAGCACCGGCAGCAACCTCACCGCCATCGATTCCAACGTCGTTCCCAAAACCCTCCAACTCAACGGCCCCAACAGCACCGCCAAAAATTACTACGACTCCGTCACCCTCGATGCCGAACACCACATCGGCGAAAACCTCCACCTGCTGCTCTCCGGTAATTTCTACCAACAAAAACTCGACACGTGGAGCTCCGCCGCCACCCGCACCATCTACCGCGATCTCTCGCCCAACCTCCCCGGCGGCGCCGTCAACCCGTACTACAACCAACTCTACAGCGAATACTTCCGCACCCGTAACATCAACGGCAACATCGTGCGCGATATGCGCATCTCCGCCGTCTACGACCTGAAACTTTCCTGGATGCAGCAGCAGTTCGTCTTCAACGCCCAACAACACCAAGACAACCCCGGCGCCATGAAACCGAAGTGGGGCGAATACGTCGACCCGGCCAACGCCAACTTCGTCGGCACCATCAACAACGCCGGCACCCAAGCCGCCTTCACCGCCAACCGCTCCACGTTTACCAACAACCGCTTCATCCGCCGCTATTACTTGCGCGACGGCGACAGCGGCAATCTCACCGGCGACCTCGGCCCCATCCCCGGCGTCTCCGCTTGGTTCCCCGACTTCTCCAACGCCGTCGGCGCCGCCGGCAACCAGATCTCCCGCCGTTTCTACACTCCCTCTCTCGGCGTCGGCGCCTCCGGTAGCTATTTTAACAACCACCTCTTCACGCTCCTCGGTTTCCGCCAAGACGCGTTCAACATGAAGACCACCGTCGGCGCCCCGCGCCCGATCGCCAACACCTGGGTCAACGACTTCATCCCCGGCGCCTTCGCCCCCAACCCCTCCTTCGTGCATTACAAACTCAACGGCTCCAACTACGGAGTCGTCTACCGCCTCAACGACACGTTCGCCCTCTCCTATAACCGCGCCCAATCGTTCCGCATCTCCCTCGGCGAAGGCGGTGATTTGTTCACCGTCGGCTCCAAACAATCCATCCCCACCGGCGAAGGCTCGGATATGTCCGCCCGCTTCACCCTGTTTGGCGGCCGCATCGAGGCGAACCTCACCCGCTACGACAACTACCAGCCCAACGCCCGCATTTCCCCCGCGCCCGCCGTCGCCATCCGCGACGAAGTGAGCGCCATCTTCCCCACCACGTTCAACGGCGCCGGTACCGATTACCAAAAACTCACCACCAGCGGCTACGAATTCGAACTCATCGCCAACCTCACGCGCACCTGGCGTCTCTCGTTTAACGCCGCCACCAACGACCTCGTCACCGAAGACCGCCTCCCGCTCCTCAAAGGTTTCCAACGCGAAGCCCGCGCCCTCAGCAAAGCCACCCCGCTGCTCGACGCGTTCCTCCTCACCTACCCCGAAGGCGTCCCCAACGCCGGCTACACCAAGCGCAAATTCAACGTCTTCACCCGCTACGAATTCCCGCGCGGCCCGCTCAAAGGCGTGTACATCGGCGGCGGCGCCAACTGGCGCGACCGCACCTTCCGCGGCAACGGCACGCCGGTCCAAGGCTCGCCTGTCCAAGAACTCTGGTCGCCCGGCTACACGCTCATCAGCTTCCTCGGCGGCTACCGCACCAAAATCCTGAACTACCCCACCACCTTCGCCCTCAATCTCGATAACCTCGAAAACGTCGACTACTACACCTCCGCCACGCTCTCGACCGGCTCTTGGGGCGCCCCGCGCAGCTTCCGCTTTTCCACCACCATCGATTTCTAAACCGCGTCGTCTGTCTCGGCCGCGCACGTATGAGCGCGGCCGCTCGCCGGTTTCCCGTTCACCCGCCCGTGGGTGAACCTCTTCGCCCGCCCCGCGCGCATCTACGCGCCACAGAAAATCCGTGCCCCGGCGCCCAAAGCGTGGTTCTGTGCCGATCTCCTTTTCCCATGCACTTCGACTTCGACACCGTCCCCGCCCGCCTCGGCACCGATTCCCAAAAATGGCAGAAATACGCCGGCCGCGACATCTTGCCGCTCTGGGTCGCCGACATGGATTTCAAGTCCTCACCGGAGATCATCGCGGCCCTGCATGACCGCGTCGCTCACGGCATTTTCGGCTACGCCCGCCCCGTCAAATCCACCGTCGATGCCGTCGTCGACGCCCTCCAGCGCAACTACGCGTGGAAAATTGATCCCGCCTGGATCGTCTGGCTCCCCGGCCTCGTTTGCGGCTTGAACATCACGGCCCAAGCCTTCGCGCAAGCCGGCGAGGAAGTACTCACGCTCACCCCCGTTTACCCGCCCTTCATGTCCGCGCCGAAAAACTCCGCGCGCCTCTCCACCCAAGCCGCCTTCGTGCTCCGCGACGGCCACTGGGAAATCGACTGGGACGCCCTCGCTCGCGCCGTCACCCCCCGCACCAAACTTTTTTATCTCTGCAACCCCCACAACCCCCTCGCCCGCGTCTGGCGCCGCGAAGAACTCATCCGCCTCGGGGAATTTTGCGCCCAGCACCACCTCGTCCTCTGCTCCGATGAGATTCACTGCGACCTCATCCTCGACCCCACGCTACACCACTTACCCGCCGCCTCGCTCTCGCCCGAAATTTCCGCGCGCACCGTGACTCTCATGGCGCCCAGCAAAACCTACAACGTCCCCGGCCTCGGCACCTCCTTCGCGATCATCAGCGATCCCGCCCTCCGCGCCCAATTCATTCGCGCCAGCGCCGGCGTCGTCGCCGAAGTCACCGCCCTCGGCTTCACCGCCTGCGAAGCCGCCTACCGCGACAGCGAAGCCTGGCGTCAGGCACTGCTCACTTACCTCCGCGGCAATCGCGATTTCCTCCTCGATTACCTCGCCCGCGAAATCCCCGGCATCCGCGTCGAAGCACCCATCGAAGCCACCTATCTCGCTTGGCTCAATCTCGAGGCGCTCCACCTCGCAGATCCCGTCGCGCATTTTGAAACCCACGGCGTGGGACTCAGTGAAGGCGCCTATTTTGGTACGCCCAAAGGTCACTACGTCCGACTCAATTTCGGCTGCCCGCGCGCCACCCTCGCCGAAGCCCTCCACCGGATGAAGACCGCCGTCGCCGCCCGTTGAGCTGAACCGCATCACCTCACCCGCCGGCCCCTCGCCGCAGCGCCCAACCGCGCCCGCCGCCTCTCGCGCGTAGCCTCTCGCCCGCCACCTCTCGCCGATAGCCCGTCGCCCGGAGCCACCTGATATTAAAAACGGAGCTCCCGCACTCCGTCCCTCAAACATATTCAGCTTAACCCAAAACCAAAGTGTCACATAATAGGTGACACTGGTTTTAAGGCACCTAGACTTGGTTCATGGACATTAACCATCCTCAAGGCCGACTACGCGTGGCTCTCGATATGGCG
>CAJAFD010000498.1 GCA_903938935.1 uncultured Opitutia bacterium | reverse complement strand
TGTAAATCCCAAAACTACCGCACCGCCGCAGTCGGCAAATGGCACCTCGGCTTTCAGGCTAGAGCACCCGAGGTTGATTGGAACCAACCGCTCGAACCCGGCCCACGCGCCGTTGGCTTCGATTATTTTTTTGGCCTCGGCGGCAATCCCGGTAACGGCCCGCACGCGTATATCGAAGATGAAAACTTCGTCGGCCGCATCCCCGGCGAAAAAATCGTTATCGCCGGTGCCGAAGCAAAGGGCACGACCAAAGGCATCCAGACACCTCGCGTCGTCGACCGCATCATGGAAACCATCACCGCGAAGGCGACCGCCTGGATTGAGGCCAACCACGCGGCCCCGTTCTTCCTCTATTTTACACCCAACGCCGTCCACGGCCCCATCGTGCCCAACCCAAAGTTCACCGGCAGTCCATACGGCAGCTACGGCGACTTCATTCAAGAACTCGACTGGAGCGTAGGCCAATTGCTCGCGACGCTCGATCGGCTCAAACTCGCCGAAAACACCCTCGTCATTTTTACGAGCGATAACGGCGGCATCGTCGACGCCGGCAACGGCAACACGGGCAAGGCGATCACCGCGGGCCTCGCCATCAACGGCGCGTTACGCGGGGGCAAACACACGGAATGGGAAGGCGGCTTCCGCGAACCGTTCATCGTCCGCTGGCCGGGCCACGTCCCTGCCAGCACGGTGAGTGAACAAGTCATCTGCCTCACCGATCTTCTCGCCACCTTCGCCGGCGTGCTCCAGGCCCCGCTACCCCCAGGCCAAGCCGAAGATAGCTTTAACATCCTCCGCGCCTTCACCGAAGCCAAACCCGGCGCGCCCGTGCGCGACGCCGTCATTCTCCAATCCGCCGACGCCACCTACACGCTCCGCCAAGGCGACTGGAAATTCATCGAGCGCACCGATGCGCCCACCTTCGCCGCCGACCGCAACAAACGCACCGTGGACGCCGCCGCGCACAAAAAAGCCGCCGGTCTGAACACCGATGAATTATACCAACTCGCGACCGATACCGCCGAGACCACCGATATCCGCGCGGCCCACTTAGAACGCGCCGCCGCGCTAAAAAAACTGTTGGTAACCGCCCGCGACCGTGGCTTCACCCGCCCCGACGCGGGCCCATAAAAGCACCGAGCCCAACCATGCTGAATGCAGCAAAAAACAGGGAGCTCTGGCGCACCGAGTCAGGCCGCGATAATCAATCGCCCAAATCCCGTAGGGAATAAGTCGTCTACCCCAACCATTAAAACCATACGCTGCCCTCTCGTGGCAGGTTGAAATCGTACTCCATACTCTCATGAAATCGCGTCTCGGCATCCTCCGTCTTTTCATACTCCCCCTCGCCCTCGTTGCTGCCACCGCGTGCACTCACGCCGCCGAACGCAAACCCAATATCCTCATCATCGTCGCCGATGACCTCGGCTACGGTGAACTGGGCAGTCAGGGCTTTACCTCCGAAATCCCCACCCCTCACCTCGATAGCATCGCGCGGAACGGCGTGCGCTTCACGAGCGGTTACGTCAGCGGTCCCTATTGCAGCCCGACGCGCGCCGGCCTTTT
>CAJAFD010000497.1 GCA_903938935.1 uncultured Opitutia bacterium | reverse complement strand
GTGGTCACTATTGCGCCGCGGGCGTCCGTCCGGCGTGTGGGTGTACGCGCTCATCGCCGCGGGCTACGGTCTCCAACTCGCCGGCCTCGGCCTTCGCGGACGCGCCGTCGGCGGCTGTCCGTTGGGTAATACGTTCGAACTATTTCAATTCACCGCGTGGTCAGCGATTTCGCTCTATCTGGTGATCGGCGTAGCGTTTCGCTCGAGCGTGCTCGGTTATTTCACGGCCAGTCTCGCCGCTTCGCTCACGCTCCTATCGCTCGCCATCCCTGCCTGGGACAGCGGCCGGCGTATGCGCTTTTTCGGCCACAATCCCTGGATCGAACTTCACGCCGCTTTGGCGCTGTTTAGCTACGGAGTTTTCGCTCTGCTGGCGCTGACCTCGCTCATGCTGTTGCTGCGGCATTTTTCCCTGAAATCCAAAAATCTCGGCGGGCTCTTTTCGTTTCTTCCCTCGATGGTCGACCTCGACCAAATCGGCCTACGCCTCCTCTCAACGGGCGTGGTTTTACTCGCCGCCTCGCTCATCGTCGGCGCCAACTATTGGCTGCGCGATCCCGCCAGTGCGAGCATCGGCAAACTGCTCGTCACCGTCGCGGTGTGGCTGGCCGCTAGTATCGCGCTCATCCTGCGCTTGCGCGGACGTCTCCTGGCCAAACGTTTCGCTTGGACCGGCCTCTTCCTTTTCGCCGCTGCGCTACTTTCGCTGTGGCCCATCGATTCCAGCCGCCACGCCGTAACGGTGCCAGCCGCTCCGTCTAACCCTCCGGCCCGTCGATGAACAGCCCCGGATTTTTCCTCCTCGGCACCACGCACCAGCGCGCGCCACTCGCCGTACGCGAGAGGCTCGCCCTCGATGCCGAAGCTTCCGCCGCGCTGCAAACCGAGCTCGCCACCATCGCCGGCCTGCGCGAGTTGACCATTCTCAACACCTGCAACCGGATCGAATTCTACGGCGTCGCCGAATCACCCGAGACCCTCGCTCGCCTCGAAGCTGTTTTCTGCGCGCGGCAATGTTTCCCGCCTGAAGAATTCGCCACTTTTCGACTGAGTCTCGTCGGCCGCGACGCGATCCAACATCTCTTCGAAGTCGCCACCGGCCTCGACTCGCAGATGCTCGGCGAGACCGAAATTTTCGGCCAAGTTAAAGCTGCCTACGCGACCGCCCAAACTCGCCAATCCACCGGCCCCGTCCTCAACCGCGTTTTCCAAAAAACGTTTCAAGCCGCCAAATACGTACGCACGCAGACGGCGATCACCGTCGGCCAAGTCAGCATCGCCAATGTCGCCGTCGATCTCGCCCAAAATATTTTCGGCGACCTCAAAGCCACGCGCATTTTGCTGCTCGGCGCGGGCGACATCGGAGAAAAAACCGCCAAGGCTTTCCAAAGCCGCGGCGCCGCTTCGCTCACCGTTGCCAGTCGAAATCTCGAGCGCGCCATGGAACTCGCCACCACGTTCGGCGCGAGCGCCCTGCCCTTCGAACAACGTGAAGCGCGCCTCGCCGAATTTGACGTCGTCGTCGGCTCCACCGCCGCTTCCGAAACGGTCGTCTCCGTCGCGGCCGCCGCCGCCGCCCTGCGCAAGCGTCCCGCCCGCCCGCTCTTTTTCATCGATCTCGCCTTGCCGCGTGACATCGAAGCGGGCGTCGCCGACCTCGAAAACGCGTTCCTCTACAACCTCGACGACCTCGCCAAAATCGCCGAATCCCACCGCGTCGCCCGTGTCGCCGAAGTCGAGCGCGCCCGCGCCATGCTCACGGAAAAATCCGCCGCGCTCTGGCAACAAGTCTCGGCCCCAGGCGCTTCTCCGGTGCCCACCCCCGCCGCCGGAAAACCCGCCGTCTCACCGGCCTGAGCGCGCTCAAGCTGCGCCCAGTTGGCGGCGCAACCACGCCGCCGCGGTGCCGCCCGTCGGGCGACTCAACAAGGCCCGAAGACGTTCCGCGCGTTCCATCGTTAGGGCCCGCCGCGCCGGATCGTTTAAGCCCGCGGTGATTTGCTCCGCCAAGGCCTGCGGCGTCGCTGCGCCTTGAATAAATTCGGGGTACATCGGTTCATTCAGCAGCAGATTCGCGATGCCGAGATACTTGATTTTCACGAGCATCCGCCCGAGCAGGTACGTCAAAAAATTCGCCCGATAAGCAATCGCACCCGGAATCCCCGCGAGCGCACAATGCATCGACATGGTCCCGCTCGACGTGAGCACCGCCGACGCCGCAACGGGCGTGCCTGTCGGCACCAACTGCAATTCTGCCGGCGGTTGCGCCGCGCGTAGGACCTTTAAAATATCGTCGCTCGGATAAAGCACCGTGGCCGGACGGCCCGCGCCGCCGCGCATAAATTCCGCGTAACCCGCCAGTAAGACCGGGAAAATGCGCGCCACCGCTTGCTTGCGGCTACCCGGCAGCAAGAGCACCGGTCCGGCGGGATCGTAACTCACCGGCGCCGCGTAATCGGGCGCGAGAAACGGATGCCCCACAAATTCAACCGGCAGCGCGGTGTCCGCGTAGCAGGCAACCTCGAAGGGGAAAATCACCGCCAACGCATCCAGATCGCGCGCCATCGTGAAACGCCGCTTCGCTTTCCACGCCCAAATCTGCGGCGAGATGTAGAATAACGTCTTGATTGAGCCGCCACCTTTGACGGAAAGCCCGCGTTCCCGCAGCGCCGCCGCGAGTCGCAAATTCATCCCCGGATAATCGACAAACAGCACCGCGCGCGGCGCATAAACGCCGATCCAGCGCAGCGTCTCCTCCATGAGCGCCGCAAAAAACGAATAGTTTTTCAACACCTCCACGAGGCCCACGACTGAGGAGGCCGTGAGATCAAACAAGAGTTGCGCGCCCGCCGCTTCCAATTCCGGCCCACCCAGCGCCGCGACGCGCACGCCCGGTTGCTCGGCGCGTAATTCGCGGACGAGGCGCGCCGCGTGTTCGTCGCCGGAATGTTCGCCGGCGATGATCAACACATCGACCGCTCCGGCCGCAGGCGCGGGAAGTCGGAAAGGTAGCATCGCCCCGCTCATCGTCAGCGTTTCTGCGCCCGAATCTGCTCGGTGATCGTGATCGCCACTTCGAGCGCTGATTTACCGAGGGCCGCGCCGACTTTCGGTTGCCGCGCCTGCGCCACGCTCTCGACGAAAGACGCCAATTCAAGCGCGAGCGGTTCACCTTTTTCGATGGGAATTTCCTTCACCGGGATCGAACTCACGTCGCCGGCCTTCACGAGGCCGACTTTCATTTTGAGCCCGTAGGCGATGATATCGCTCTTCTTCACGAGATGTCCTTTTTGCTCCATGAAGTTGAGCGAGAGATAAGCGTTATCCTGAAACACGCGGATCTCGCGGGCCTTTTTGAGGCTCATGCGGCTCGCGCTGAGATTGGCCACGCAGCCGTTTTCGAATTGAATGCGGGCGTTGGCGATGTCCTCGGTTTTTGAGAGCACGCTGACGCCGACGCTGTCGATGCGCACGATGGGCGATTTCACTAACGCGAGCGTGATGCCGATGTCGTGAATCATCAAATC
>CAJAFD010000496.1 GCA_903938935.1 uncultured Opitutia bacterium | reverse complement strand
TTAACCACGGGCGTTTTAAAATAACCCGCTGGCACGCTGTGGCCGTGGCACACGATCATAACCGCACGATTTTTCGGCCAGTCCACACGACTCACCGCGGCCACATCCGCAAGATAGTTTGCCGGATCGACCGGCGCCGTAGAGCTCGGAGAACTGGGCTCGACGGCCCATGTTTCGACGACCAAGAGAAGCCAAAAAAACATTTTTTTCTTCATAGGGTGCTCCACCCAAACTCGGGCCGCGGCATTCGTCGATCCACAACTAGCCCTTGCCCCCGCGCAAAAAATAAAAACTCATAGGCCTCCGCCTATTTTACCCATGACCGAACTCCCCGACTGCCTCTATTGCCGCAAAGATCAACGCCTCCAAGATCTCATGATCGAGATCGGGCCGATGCAGGTCTCCACGCTTTATCTCTTCAAAGAGCAAACGTACCGCGGCCGCTGCGTCGTCGCTTACCGCGCGCACGTCAACGAGCTCTTCGAGTTGCCGCCGTCCGAACTCACGCTCTTCACCCAAGACGTCGCCCGCGCCGCCAAGGCGATGAAGGCCGCCTTCAATCCCGCTAAAATCAACTACGGCGCCTACTCTGATAAACTGCCGCATCTGCACATGCATCTCGTACCGAAGTACGTCGATGGCCCGAGTTGGGGCGCGCCATTCGCCATGATGCCCGAGCCGAAACAACTTCTTTCCGCAGCAGATTACGCCGAGCTCATCGCGCGCCTGCGTCCGCACCTCGCGTAAGTTTTAAAACGCGCCTCACTAAGGTGAAGGAACAGCGAGTCGCGCGCGAATACAACGCGCATACAAAATTCAGGAAGCCGCAGCTGCCTCGGTTTCTACCGCGGGTTTTGCCGGAGGCACTTTTTTATCGGCGACGTAAATCATGTACGTCGTGCTTTTAGCGGTCGCGTGTTTTTTAACCGGGGTGGGTTTCACGTCGAATCCGCTATTAGAAAGACGACTTTCAAACGCTTTGTCCGCGCCAGACGACCAAATGGCGACTCGTCCGCCGGGCTTGAGCGCCTGTCCGATGCGCGCGATGCCGCGCAGATCGTAGACCTTGGCGTTACTGGACTGGACCATGGCCGAGGGGCCGTTATCGATATCAAGCAAGATCGCATCATACGGCTGATTCGCGGAGCGGGCGATGATCGAGCGCACGTCTTCGTTGAGAATTTTAACGCGCGGATCGTTGAGCAAGGCGCCGTTGAGTCCGCTCATGTGCGTGCGATTCCAATCGATGACCGCAGACACCAACTCGGCGACATGCACCGTGGCGTGCGCACCGACTTTGGCCAAGACGCCTTGTAACGTGTAACCCAGGCCGAGTCCGCCGATGAGAATACGCGCCGGGGCCGAGCGCGTGATTTCCGCTGTGGCAAGTTCGCCCAACGCGACCTCCGAAGCCGTCGCGGCGGAGTTCATGAGCTCCTTGCCGTTGACGCGAATACTGAAGCGTCCGTCGTGGGAATGCAGAGTGAGGCGAGCGCCTTCGCGCGTGTGCGCTTCGGCCAGAATGATTTGCGGTTTCATGCGTCTGGATAGGACCATGGCAGGATAAGCGCCAGAAGCCACGCCGAACCTTACGAAAATTTTACCTATGGTTTCGCCGCGGTTTAGTTTACGTTTCGCTTCATCCCACGATGCCAGAGTTCATCAATATTTCTGTCTATAAATTTGCGCCGTTAACCGGCCTGCCTGAACTCCGCGTCCAGCTGCTCCAACTCACTAAGGCCCAGTGTTTGCGCGGGACGATTTTATTGAGCACGGAGGGGATCAACTTGTTCGTCGCGGGCAATCGCACGCAGATCGATGTGCTGCTCGCCGCTCTCCGCGCCGTCCCCGGTTTAGGTGATCTTACACCGAAAGAGAGTTTGAGCGAAGAGCAGCCGTTCAATCGCATGCTGGTGAAGATCAAAAAGGAAATCATCGCCTTCGGCGTTGAGGGCCTTGATCCCGCCGGTCGCCCGACTCCCAAGCTCCCGGCCCGTACGCTCAAACAATGGCTCGATGAGGGCCGCCCCGTCACCTTGCTCGACACCCGCAACGATTACGAAGTGCGCATGGGTACGTTTCGCGGTGCGCGTCCCGCGGGCATCGACCATTTCCGGGATTTTCCAGGTGCGGTCGCCCGCCTGCCCGCTACGTTAAAAAATCAACCGATCGTGATGTTTTGTACCGGTGGCATTCGCTGCGAAAAAGCCGGTCCTTACATGGAGCGCGAGGGTTTCACCAACGTGCACCAACTCGACGGCGGCATCTTGAAGTACTTTGAAGAGTGCGGCGGCGCTCATTACGACGGGGAATGTTTCGTCTTTGATCGGCGGGTCGGCGTTGACCCGCAACTGCGAGAGACGAAAACGGTCATGTGCTTCAATTGCCAGATGCCGCTAACTCCCGTCGAACAACAACACCCCCACTACGTCGCGGACAAAACCTGCCCGCATTGTTTTCACGGCAAACCCCAAAAAATCTCTGGGTTCGCACCGGAACTTTAAAACCCACCGCTCACCCGCCTACGACGAGACTTGGGCGGACAACGAGCTCGAAAATATTTCCGCGTTACCTTTCCGTGAACGCTACGTCATTTGCAAGACGATCATCGATCAATTGGAAGATATAATTTTAGTTCACTCGCGGCCATAAACCCTCCTCTCTCACTTTTCCTAAGCCCCCTCCACGTATGTCCAAAGCGCGCAGCACCAGCGGTCTCATTATCATCCTCACCCTTTTAGGCGCCGTCAGCACCAGCGCCTGGTTTTACTTCCGCAGCAGCGGTGAAAAGACCCCCGAGTTTAACAGCACCAAAGTTTCGCGCGGCGACGTCCAACAGGTCGTCACCGCCACGGGCGGCCTCGAAGCGGTTACTAGCGTTGATGTTTCCTCCCAGATCTCCGGGCTCATCGTCGAAATTAATGTGGACTATAACTCTCCTGTGAAAAAGGGCCAAGTTCTCGCCAAACTCGACCCGGCGACCTACGAATCGCGCCTCAGCTCGGCCAAAGCCCAACTGGCCAACACCACAGCTAACTTCAATCTCATCCGCCTCAACACCGAGCGCACTCGCGGACTCCGCACCCAAAATCTCGTTTCCCAAGCCGAGCTCGATCAAGCCGAAGCCCAACTCGCTCAATCCCAAGCCCAGATGCTCATCCAGCAAGCTGCCGTAGAGACGGCCAAAGTCGACCTCGCTCGCTGCACCATCTACTCGCCCATCGACGGCATCGTGATCGACCGCATCGCCCTCGTCGGCAAGACGGTCTCCGCCAGCACCAGCGCCCCGACCCTTTTCACCATCGCAAACGATCTCTCCCAGATGCAAATCAGCGCCGCCGTCGCTGAAGCCGACATCGGCACCATCGAGGACAAACAAAACGTCAATTTCACCGTCGACGCCTATCCCAGCCGCCAATTCCGCGGGCGCATTTCCCAGATCCGTAACGCCCCCAAGACTCAGTCCAACGTTGTCACCTACGAGACCATCATCGACGTCCGCAACGACGACTTAAAACTCAAACCCGGCATGACCGCCAACGTGTCCATCATCATCGCCCAACGCACCGGCACGCTCCGAGTCAGCAACAGCGCCCTCCGCGTCCGCATCCCGGAAAACCTTCTCCCCGCCCCCGCGCCCGTGGTCGCCGCCGGCAAAACCGCCGATGGCAAAGCAACTCCGGGCACTACCGCCAAAACTGAAGCCCCCAAACCCCTCACCGACGAACAACGCCGCACCGCCATGCGCGAGATCATGCGCGAAGTTGGATTCTCCTTCGGTGCCGGCGGCCCCCCATCGGCCGATGTGATCGCCAAAATGGAAGCTCTCGCCAAAGAGCGCGGCCTCGACATCGACTTCAGTCGCATGAGCGGCGGCGGGCGCGGCAGCGGTGGCGGCAATCGCAGCGCCAACACTCCAACATCTAACGCTCCCGTCACGCGGACTCTCTACAAGCTCGTCGGCACCGATCCCAAGACGCAAAAACCGGAACCCGTTCAAGTAAAACTCGGCATCTCTGACGGTATCACCACGGAGATTATAGAGGGCGTAGCCGAAGGCGATCTCCTCATTACCAGCGTGACGATTCCCGGTGTTTCGGCCTCCGCCGCACCGCAAGCTGGCGCCCCGAGCGCCCTAACTGGTAACCGCAGTTTCGGCGGCGGTAGCAGCAGTAGCGGCCGTGGTCGTTAAAACGTTCCTATCGTCGTAAAATCCCCCTTCGCCCATGCCGCCTGTTGTAAAGATCGAGGAAATTCATAAAATCTACGATTCCGGTGAGATCCCTGTGCACGCGGTGCGCGGTGTCACCCTCGAGATCCAACGCGGCGATTTCGTGGCGCTCATGGGCGCCAGCGGCTCAGGTAAATCCACGTTGATGAATCTACTCGGCTGCCTCGATCGCCCTACCCGCGGTCGCTACCTGCTAGACGGCATCGACGTCTCCCAACTCGACCGCAACGCCCTCGCCGATATCCGCAACCAGAAACTCGGCTTCGTCTTCCAAGGCTTCAACCTGCTCGCCCGCACCACCGCCCTAGAGAACGTCGAGCTCCCCATGCTCTACGGCGCGCGCAAATTTACCACCAAGCAAATCCGCGAGCGCGCCATGCATTGCCTCGATATCGTCGGCCTTTCCCAACGCTTCGATCACTTCCCCAGCCAGCTCTCCGGCGGCCAGCAACAACGCGTCGCCATCGCTCGCGCCCTCGTCAACGAACCCCAAGTTCTCCTCGCCGACGAACCCACCGGCAACCTCGACACGCGCACCTCGGCCGAAGTCATGGGCGTCTTTCAGAAACTCAACGATGAGGGCATCACCATCGTCATGGTCACCCACGAGCTCGACATCGCACATTTTTGCAAACGCAACCTCATCCTCCGCGACGGCGTGATGGTCCGCGATGAAGCCGTGTCCAATCGCTCCTTCGCCGCGTCGGAACTTGAAAAACTCAGCTCCGCCGAGGCCGCGGCCAAACTGACCGGCGCTAAATCCTAAACCCTGCGCGCCCTGCCCGCTCGCCTCATTTTTTAACATGCGCTTCGGCTCCATCATCAAAGTCGCTATCCGCGCCCTCCTGCGCAATACCATGCGCTCTATCCTCACCGCGCTCGGCATCATCATCGGCGTCGGCGCCGTGATCGCGATGGTCAGCATCGGCAACGGCGCCAAAGCCCAAGTCGAGGCCCAAGTCGCCAGCCTCGGCCAAAACGTCATCACCGTATTTTCTGGCAGCATGAGCTCCGGCGGCATGCGCGGTGGCTGGGGCAGCGCACCCACGCTCACGATCGAAGACGCCGAAGCCATCGAACGCGAAGTCACCGGCATCGTCGGAGTCAGCCCCGAAGTCCGCGATCGCAACCAAGTCCTCGCCAACGGCCTCAATTGGAACACCTCCGTCAACGGCGAATCACCCTCTTATCCTGACATCCGCTCCTGGAAAATCGCCAATGGCGCGATGTTCTCCGAACAGGACGTCCGCTCAGTTGCCAAAGTCTGCGTCATCGGAAAAACCGTCGCCGATCAACTCTTCGCGAATAGTGATCCCGTCGGTCAGACCCTACGCATCCGCAACATTCCCTTCAAAATCCTCGGGGTGCTCGACGCAAAAGGCTTCAACCTCTTTGGCCAAGACCAAGACGATACGGTGATCGTGCCCTACACCAGCCACATGAAACGTCTCTCACGCCGCACCAACATCAGCTCCATTCTCATCCAAGCCGCCAGCGCCGAAGTCATCGACAAGGTCCAGAAAGACATCACCGAAGTCCTCACCCAACGCCGTAAAGGTCGCGAACCCGATTTCACCGTCCGCAACCAAGTCGAGCTCGCCCAGACCGCCACCGCCACGACTCAGACGATGACCCTCCTCCTCGCCGCCATCGCCAGTGTTTCCCTCTTAGTCGGCGGCATCGGCATCATGAACATCATGCTCGTATCCGTCACCGAACGCACGCGCGAGATCGGCATCCGTCTCGCCATCGGCGCCCACGGCAGCGACGTGCTTATGCAGTTCCTCATCGAAGCCACGATTCTCAGTTCACTCGGCGGCGTGATCGGCATTCTCCTCGGCATCGGCTCCTCCCAGCTCGTTTCTCACCTCAACGGCTGGCCCGTCCTGGTTTCCACCGCCTCGGTCGTGATCGCTTTCGTCTTCAGCGCCGCGGTCGGCATGTTTTTCGGCTTCTACCCCGCCCGCAAAGCCGCGCAACTCGATCCGATCGACGCCCTGCGTTACGAATAAACACCGCAGCGCAACGTGCGCTTGAAACTTTTACCGACGCGCACAGTCCTTGAGACGATGCACCTTCGCCACCGCGTCTCCATCGTCACCCTCATTTTGTTACTGTTGTTGCCCTTTCGCGCCCACGCCGGAGCGCTCGAAGACGCCCTCGCGCTCTACCAGCAAAAACGTTATCCCGAGGCCCGTCTCGCCCTGGAGAAAATCACCGCGAGCGAGCCGACCAATGCCGCCGCTTGTCATTATCTTGGTATGACCTTGCGCCAACGCGCCGACGACCGCGCGATTGAAGACGCATTACCTTGGCTCGCCAAAGCCACCGAACTCGCCCCCAAAAACGCCACCTATCTTACCCTATTCGGCATCACCTCCATGCAAACGGCGGGTAAAACGCGCTCTGTCTCCGCCGCCACTCGCGGCCGCGACGCCGTCATCCGCGCTATTGAATTCGAGCCCGACAACCTCGATGCCCGCGAAGCTCTCCTTCAATTTTACGTCAGCGCCCCCTGGCCCATCGGCAGCCGCACCAAAGCCAAAGAACAAGCCGAGGCCATCGCCCAGCGTAATCCGACGCGCGGGCTCTTCGCTCGGGTTCAGCTCAAAACCACGGAAAAGAAATACGACGAGGCCATCGTCCTCTGCGAAAAATCGCTCGAACAAAATCCCGACTTTTATCCCGCACTAGCTGAACTTGGGCGCCTGACCGTCGCCAGCGGCACGAAACTCGAGCGCGGTCTCGCCGCTCTGCGACGCTGCCTCCAACTTGAACCTACCCTAGGCCAAGCCACCCACTCGCTCATCCACTATCGCATCGGCACCCTCCATCTGAAACTCAGCGACAAGACCGCCGCACGCGCTGCCTTTACCGCCGCACTGCAACTGGATCCCAAGCTCAAACGCGCCGCTGACGCCCTCGCCAAACTCGATTCTTAGTCCATCGTGGATGTCCATGCCGCCCACCACGCCAGCCCCTCGCGCCCGATTTATCGCGCTCCTCGTCGAAAACATCACTCGCGGCACCTTCGAAAAACTCACCCTCGGCAAACCCCGGCAACCCGCCGCTGACCCCGCGCTGCAAAACGTCTTCGTTCGCCCCATCGCGCTTAAAAGCGGACCGCATCTCAGCTTCGTCTGGCGCC
Organism: uncultured Opitutia bacterium; assembly: GCA_903938935.1. Lineage (GTDB taxonomy): Bacteria > Verrucomicrobiota > Verrucomicrobiia > Opitutales > Opitutaceae > Tous-C4FEB. The sequence goes on along the minus strand of CAJAFD010000496.1, from coordinate 4,151 downwards.
ACGCCACCCGCGACGTCACCAAAAACTTCCCCACCGCCGAAGCCGTCGCGCACATCGAAACCCTGCTCGGACCCACGTTTCTGGACGCCCATCTATTCACTGCCACCTTGACGGCGCAACTTGAGACCCGACCCGACAACACGGCCCGCCTACACGTAAAGAACGTGCCCGCTCCGCCGATTTCAGACATTTCCTCCACAGGGGCCCTCGCCACGCACGATCAGCCCAAACATCACTCCATCCCCGCTACTGCCGCGTGGCTTCGCACCTTGGGTGTAACTAATGAACGCGGCCAACCCCGCGAAGGCATGGCGGATAAATTTCGTCAGATTCAAAAATTTTCCGAGATACTATCTCACCACCTGACCGAAAGCTTTCCTCTCAACACCTCCACCACACCTAGCCAACCGATCCAGATTATCGATATGGGTTCTGGCAAAGGCTACCTCACCTTTGCCCTCGCCGCGCTCCTCGCGCCCCGCGCCCACGTCACCGGCATCGAAGCGCGCGCCGAGCTCGTCGAATTCTGCAACCGCACGGCCGCCGCGCACGAGCTCAGCGATCACCTCACGTTTATACCTGGCGCCATCAACGAAACCCCCATCGCCACCTGCGACGTCCTGATCGCACTCCACGCTTGCGACACCGCCACCGACGACGCACTCGCTCAAGGCATCTCCGCCGGCGCCCGTCTGCTCGTCGTTTCCCCCTGCTGCCAAAAAGAAATTCGCGCCCAACTCGTCGCACCAGCGATTCTCGCCGATGCCCTGCGCCACGGCATCTTTCAAGAACGCCAAGCCGAATTCGTCACCGACGCCCTCCGCGCTCAACTCCTCGAATGGTCCGGCTACAAAACCAAAGTCTTTGAATTCATCTCCACCGAGCACACCGCGAAAAACCTCTTGATCGTCGCCCAACGCACCTCGCCCCGTGGTCAAACCGACGATGCCCGCGCCCAACGCATCCGCGCCTTCGCCGCTTTCTACGGCGTCCGCCACCAACGTCTCGCCGCGCAACTCGAATTCTCGCTCTGATTACAGTCCGCTATGTCGTCGCTTCGTCTTTCGCTTTGGATTATTTTTTTAGCACTGCTCCACGGCCCGCTCATTGCCCAGACGACGTTGTTGCCCTTCACTCTTGAAGACCCGCAAGGCATCTGGCGACTCACGGCGAGCGAACGTGAGCTCAACCATGGCATTCGCCTCGTCGCTCGTGTTGGCCCGCAAAATGGCCCCACACGCCTGCTCGTTTTCAACTACACAACGCCGCTTGGCGTACCGCGCACCCTGGCGGAATTCGCCGATTTTATCCGCAGCGAGATCATTATCCTGCCCATCAACCACCTCACTTCCAACCCGGAACGTCATCTCGAACACGATGGATTAACCCAAAAATTTGAAAGCTTAAGCGAGGGGGCCAACATCCAGTGCTCTCTTTTTGTCTACGCCGACGATCGAGATTTCTGGGCTTTTCTCGAAGTCACTCCACCCAACTCCACGACCGCCTCTGCGTTCCCGGCGTTAAAAAAAGCCAAACCCGCGCCCGCCGGCGCCGTCGCCCTCCAACCCTTCCGCGTCCATGAAGACGCTATCACCAGCTTTCCGATCAGTCTGCGCGTCGTGCGTAATCCACGCAGCGATAGCGTGACCCACCTCGTCGTAACCGAAGTTCCGCCCAATTCCAGTACCGAGCTCGCCGGCGTTAAAGAAGGCGACGAAATCCTCTCCCTCGATGATCGCGCCATCACGACCTTCAAAGGCGCGATCAGTCGTAAGAGCGAACTGGGCAAACTGCTCATTGATCGCCGCCCCGGAGCCACGCTCGAAATAGAAATCATCTCTCGCGGCGAGACCCAACCCCGTCGCGTAACCCTAGTCGCGGGCGTATCCTGGTACTCCTCCCACCGCGATTAACGCTCTTTTCATTTTCATGACTTGGTCCCAACTCGACTGGAACGCCCTAGATCGCTTACGCGCCGGATTTCTCTCCGGCTCAGCTGCCGCAGGCCCCTATTGGCAAAGCCCCTCCGATCTCGCGAGCTACGATTTCACGTACGGTGCGCGCATCGGCTGGAAATGGGACGCCGTCCTCGCCGAACTCCGTCTGCGCCACTGGCGCCCGAGTTCCCGGACCGTCCTCGACTGGGGTTGCGGCAGCGGCGTGGCCGCTCGGCGCGTGCTCGCCGCGTTCGGTGGCAGCGATCATTTCAACCAACTCCACGTTTGGGATCATTCGCCGCTCGCCGTTGATTTCGCCGTCGGCGCCGCGCAAAACGAATTTCCCCAACTCAACGTCGCAGCCGCGCCAGCCGAAATGCTGCAAGGCGACGCGCCCATCGGTCTGCTCGTCATCAGCCATGTCCTCAACGAACTCAATCCCACCGCCCGCGCCCAGCTCGATGGGTTGATCGCTCGCGCCTCCGCCGTCCTCTGGGTCGAACCTGGCACGCACGACGTCAGCCGCCAACTCGGTGCCATCCGCGAAACCCTCCGCGCCACATTCAAGGTGATTGCCCCCTGCACGCACGCCGGCAGCTGCGGCATGTTTCTAGCCGAACACACGCGAGATTGGTGTCACTTCTTCGCGCCCCCGCCTTCCGAAATTTTTGCAACCCCTGACTGGGTGAAATTTGGCCAACGCGCCGGCATCGACCTCCGTAGCCTCCCGTACGCCTTTTTCGCCCTCGACCGCATGCCCGCGCCTCCAGCGCACGACGAACTTTCACGCATCATCGGTCGTCCAGAACACTTCAAGCCTTACGCCCGTTTTCTCAATTGTGACGCCAACGGACTCAAAGAACTCGAGCTCCTCAAGCGCTCCGACCCCGCACTCTACAAACAACTCGACCGCGCCAAAGGTCCGCTCCTCTACCGTTGGGACCGCACAGCAGACAAAGTTAACGGCGGAGAACCGCTCGTATAATCTCATTTTACGTTCCAATCTTTTTCGCTCGCCCAACCCGCATAATCTTTCTCGCTCACAGCATGATTTTTCCTCGTCTCGCCCTTATCATCATTGCCTTAGTCGCGCCGCTCTCTGCCGCCACCCGCGCCAAACCAACCCGGCCCGAATCCAGCGACCTCGGTTCGTACAAAGGCGCCATCGTCATCGACGCCGCCACCGGCAAAACGCTGTTTGAAAACAACCCCGACGTCGTCACCCCGCCCGCGAGCATGACCAAGCTCATGACGTTCGCCGTACTCTTCGACAAACTCGCCGACAAAACCATCACCCTAAACACCCCTGTAACCGTTGAAGCCTCCGACGCCAAAATGGGCGGCACCCAAGTTTTCCTGAAAGAAAAAGAAATCTTCTCGGTCGAAGAATTAATCTACGCCATGATGATCCAGTCAGCGAACGACGCTGCGCACGCCCTAGCCCGCGCCTCTGCCGGTTCCGTCACAAGCTTCGTCGAATTAATGAACGCCAAAGCCCGCACTCTCGGTATGAACCAAACCACGTTTCGCTCGCCGCATGGTCTACCGCCAACCAGTCGTCGCATCGCCGAGGGCGACCTCTCCACCCCGCGGGATTTCTCTCTCTTGTGCGCGTACTTGCTGCGAAAAACCGACGTACTCACCTACACTTCCGTCCGTAAACGCGACTTCGGTTCCGCCCGTCCCGGCGGCCCGCAGCACATGGAGAATCACAACAAGCTCCTCGGCAAAGTGAATGGCGTCGATGGTCTAAAAACCGGCTACACGGTCGGAGCCGGCTATTGCCTCAGCGCGACGGCACTCCGCAACGGCAAACGCGTCATCGTCGTAATCATGGGCTCATTTGGCAAAAACGGCGAAATCGACAAAGGTCATTCGCGTGACCTGAAAACCGCCGACCTGATTGAAAAAGGCTTCGCCGCCATCCCGTCCAACTCCGCGCCTTTCGTCGCCTCACCCATTGCCAGTAACGTCGCAAGCACGAGCGAGTCCAATTTAAGCGCTGCGCCGCTTTCCACCGCCGAGAAAACGTCGGCCGCGCCCAACGAATCCGTGATCAAATTCTCGCTGCCGCCGACGAGAAAATAAAAAAGCCCCCGCAGCTCAATGCTCGTGTTTTAAAACGAGCATCAGCACCCCTAGCACGGTAAAAATAGCCCCGAGCAAGGCCGCCTCGTAGCGCTCGAATTGTTTCACTTCGAAGCGCTCGAGTCC
>CAJAFD010000495.1 GCA_903938935.1 uncultured Opitutia bacterium | reverse complement strand
TCTACAATCTACGCGAAGATCTCAGCGAAAAAACAAACCTCGCCGACCGTCACCCGGAGAAGCTCCGGGAGCTATTGGCCGATTGGGAGCGCATCAACGAAGGAATGATCGCCCCGCTCTGGCTCGATGGCCCCGCCGAAAGAGGCACGGCCGAGAACTCCGGAAAGAAAAAATCGCCGGAATAATCCAACCCTTACGCGTACGAAACGTCACCCGCGTGCGACTACGGAGAGGGTGGCCCGATCTTCAGATTCTTCACCACCAGGTGGCTGCGCACCGTGCGGATCGCGAACCAGCCGCTTTGCAGCGGCGCGGGATCGCGAAAGGTGAAAATCTTTTCCCCGTCGCGGTAAAAGTCCGCCTGACCATCGCGGGCCACGAGGCGGATTTTATAAGTGTGGTTCGCCGCGAGTAAGAATTTTTTCTCGCTCAAATCATGCTCCGGCAACAACGGCCGCGCCGCCGTGCCGTCGTAGCGACGAAAACGCGTCGTCGTGTTGTTGTTGCCGCCGTAGCCGACGTAATAAGTCAGCAACGAATCGTAATCGGAAAATTTACCGCTGCGGGTTTGCCCGGGCGCAAAGGGCGCCGCCGCCGAGCGTGGGTCTTGGGCCATCCAAAAGCAGTTCAGATCGGAGAGCCGATCTTTTGGGCCACCTTGGACGAGGACCGTCACTTCATAACTAATTTCGACCGGAGCCGTGAGCCGTTCGCTCCACCATGCCGTGCAGCCCGCAGCATCAACAATCTCAAGCGTGCCGTCACGCACCGTGCTGGTCCCGCCGGGCATCTGCTCAATTTTCCAAGTCGCGGTCTCAGCGGCGCGCGACAAAAACGGGCAGAGCGCGACAATTAAACAAGTGATTTTCCAACGGGAGTTAAATCGCATGAACCGACGAAAACATATTTCCGCGACGATGCCAGTTCTGTCACGTTCCGCGTCACTAGGCGGTCACCCCGCCGGTGAGCGGCGCAAGGTGGGCCCATCCACCCAATGTCCGCGCACCATGATTGTGCGGGGATCTTCCGGTAGGCCGCGCTCGCCACGCTGGATTTGCGAAATAATTGTCTCGGCGGCGACTTCACCTTGTAATTCCAAACGTAGATCAAGCCCCGCGCAGGGGCGCTTGCGCTCCGTCCAACTGAGATTGAAGAACGCGGTGTCGTTGGGGACATTGACCCCCGCGTGTTCCAGCCAGTCCAAGGCATCGTCCATATGGCCGATGACCAAATCCGGCTGGAATTTACGGTACCACCGCTCAAACACGGCTTGATCGAGCGACTCAGCAATCAGCAGCGGGATCGCACCGATTTTGGCCGAGTGCGATTGGAAGGAGGTGAACGCGCTCGACCACTTGTAGGCGATACGCTGGTCCTTAAATTTTTTCATAAACAGGCCGATGCGGCGATAGCCGAGCGACTGTAATTGGGCGAGCGCCCGCGTCATGGTGCCGTAGTGATCCAAACACACGGTGTGCAACACCGGCTCGAGTTGCCCGTAGTCGATTTCGAGCGTGGCGAATTCAGCCCACGGAAAATCGGGCATCAATCCCGTCGGCTCGGTGTAGAGAAAAATCACGCCTTGCACGCCACGCGCGTGCAACATTCGCGCATAACTCGCCGTATCCCTGTCGTCTAGACCTGCACTAAATTCATAAAGTTGAAACCGAAGTTCTTTCGCGCGTGAAGCGGCACCGGCCATGATGCGGCGCTGCGCCGGCAACAACCGCGGTTGCCCCGCAGACGGCACGTGAATCACCGCGAGGTTCCCTAAGAACTGTTGGGTGCGCCCCGTGCGCATGTGCGACATGAGTTTACCCACGAGCTCATTACGCAAGTATCCGTGTTTGCGTGCAGCCGCCTCAATTTTCATCCGCACTTCCGGGCGCACCACCGGATGCCCCGCAAGCGCACGAGAGACGGTCGAGGTTGATACGCCACAGGCTTTAGCTAAGGTGCTGAGCGAAGCTTTTGCGGACATTATGCAACGCTTGCATCACGAAAGGCATGACACAACTGTAAACCGCAGCACTGTCTACTCACCCGCGCACGCACCCCTCGATTGGCGTGCGCATAATCCCTGATTTTAACCATGCAAAGCTATAACCAAACCCCCACCACCCGGCGCCTCATGGCTGCCGTGACTGCAGCGTTGCTCATTAGCACGCAGCTTTTGGCCCAGACGGCTCAAAACAAAACGACCACCAGCACGCCAAAGGTGCCTGCACCCGAAGAGACTATTGTCCTCTCCCCGTTCTCTGTGGCCTCCGACGCCGACCGAGGTTATCAGGCGCTCAACACCCTTTCAGGCACCCGCCTCAACTCCAAACTCGAAGACCTCGGCGCCTCCATCACGGTCGTCACGAAGCAGCAGATGCTCGATACCGCCGTCCTCGATATCAACGACGTCTTCCGTTACGAAGCCAGCACTGAGGGCACCGACAATTTCACCACCTTCAATCGTAACCGCTCTGGCGGCGTCAACGATCAGGTGCAGTCGAATCCTCAACAGTCCAACCGTATCCGCGGCATCAGCACCGCCGGTCAAAGCGCGGGCGGCGCCAACACCGCCTTCGGTAATTTCCGGAGCAATAACTCCATCCCGTTCGACCTTTACAATGTCGCGGCCATCGAGATTTCCCGCGGCCCCAATTCCAATCTCTTCGGCCTTGGTGCCGCCTCCGGGTCGGTCAACGTTGTGCCCACCCAGGCCAATCCGGATCGCGTGACCGCCAGCGCATCGCTCCGCTTCGACGACTTAGGCGGCCACCGCGAGAGCCTCAACTTTAACCAACCCATCATTCGCGGTAAACTCGCCCTCCGCGTTGCCGCCGTGCAGGAAAGCAAAGGCTTCACCCGCCAGCCCGCCTCCGAGCGGATTCATCGCGAGTTCGGCACGATTCTCGCCCGTCCGTTCAAGAATACCCAAATCCGCCTCACCGCGGAGGCCTACAACAACGAATATCGTCGGCCCAACTCAATCACACCCCGCGATACCACGACGGAATGGAAGGCAAAGGGCAGTCCAACCTGGGACCCAACCACGCAAGTCGTGACCTACGCCAACGGCAGTAAGACCGCCGCCATCACCAACGATGCCCTGCTACCCTTCGGCCTCGTAGGCGGCTACAATGGCATCTACAACCGCCCCAGCGTCTATATCGACAACACCAGCATACAAAACTTTACGGTCCAGCGCACCAATAACGCTGTCACCACCGGCAATCCCACCAAT
>CAJAFD010000494.1 GCA_903938935.1 uncultured Opitutia bacterium | reverse complement strand
GCAGATGATCTGTTCGGTGCGGTCGGCGCAGCCCATGTTGGTGAGCGCGGTTTTAAGAAAATCGCGGCCGGAGGGCGTCATGCCTTTCTGCACGTATTCACGGTTCCACTTGGCCACGCGCAGATCGGCGGGGAAAAGCGCGAGTAAGCGGCGGTCACGCTCCGTATCGGGCAAGCCGGCCTCGAGGCATTCGTGCACGATGGTTTCCACGGCAACCGGATCGACTCCGAGATGCAGGCACAGAAATTTATCCATGCCGCGCTTGTAGTTTTTCGCGTAGCTGGCGGGCAGCGCGCCTTGCTCCTTCACGTAACGGCATTTCGCGAGAAACCGCGGAAGATGGAGCAGACCCGTGGCCGCATGCGGCACGTAGGGCGAAGGCAGGCTCGTAAGAATTTCGCCGGAGGAACCGGGGATAGGTTTCGAAGACACGACGGAAAACAAACCCAGTCGGCGCGTGCGCGCCAGCAAAAGCGCGGCTTGCGACCGGCGCGCGCAACCTCTGACATCGTCCTTCACCATGGACAAAGCCGCGCTGCGCCGGGCCATTCTCGCCCAACTCGAGGCCGAACTCGCCACCCTCACCGCCGCGGCGCACGACGCCCACGCCGAGGCCACCGACGAGGAAAATCGCGCCGAAGATAAATACGACATGCGCAGCCAGTCCGCCGCTTATCTCGCGGCCGGTCAGGCGAAACTCGCCACCGAGCTCGGGGCCGCCATCGGCGCGTATCAATCGCTCGCGCTACCGGCGTTTGGGCCCGAGGATGCGATCGCCACCGGCGCGCTCGTGACGCTCGAGGTGCGCGGACAACCGACGCTCTATTTTCTCGGTCCGCAACGCGGCGGACTCGAAATCACGGTCGATGGCGTGACGGTGCTCGTCGTGACCGCCGCCTCGCCGCTCGGTCGCCAACTGACGGGGCGGCGGCAGGGTGAGAGCGTGATGCTTCCCGGCCGCGGCGGCCCGGCGTTGCAGACCATCCGCGCGGTAGCGTGATCGCTCACCGCGCGGCGCCGCGTTGGAAACGATTTACGGGAGATCGGTCGAACCCATCAGGTAACGGTCGCACTCGCGCGCGGCGCCGCGGCCTTCGTTGATCGCCCAGACGACGAGGCTCTGACCACGGCGGCAATCGCCAGCGGCGAAGACGCCCTTGATGCTCGTCGTGTAGTTTTCGTGCTCCGCTTTGATGTTGGAGCGCGCGTCGGTCTCGAGGCCGATTTCTTTGACGAGCGCTTGTTCGGGCCCGAGGAAACCCATCGCGAGCAACACGAGTTGCGCGGGGCGGACTTTTTCGGTGCCGGGCTGTTCTTTCGGGATGAACTGACCTTTTTCGTTTTTCTCCCACTTGATCTCGACGGTGACGATCGACTGGAGATTGCCGGCGGCGTCGCCGTTGAATTTTTTTACCGTCGTGAGATACACGCGGGGATCGGCGCCGAATTTGGCGGCGGCTTCTTCCTGGCCGTAGTCCATCTTGTAAGTCTTGGGCCATTCGGGCCAGGGATTGTCGGCGGTGCGCTCGAGCGGGGGCTTGGGTAGGATTTCGATTTGGACGATGCTCTTGCAGCCGTGGCGCATGGAGGTGCCGACGCAATCGGTGCCGGTATCGCCGCCGCCGATGACGATGACGTCTTTGTCTTTAGCGTGGATCGGGCAATGCTCGGCGCCGCCGTTGAGGACGGCTTTGGTGTTGGCGGTGAGCAGCTCCATCGCGAAGTGGACGCCCTTGAGGTTGCGGCCCTCGATCGGCAGATCGCGCGGTTGCGTGGCGCCGGTGCAGAAAACGGTGGCGTCGTATTCTTTGAGGAAAATCTGCGGCTCGACGTTGTCGCCGACGTTGGCGTTGCAGATGAATTTGATGCCGGAGTCTTCCATCAACTTGATGCGACGGAGAACGACTTCTTTTTTGTCCAACTTCATGTTGGGGATGCCGTACATGAGGAGCCCGCCGGGACGGTCGGCGCGCTCGAAGACAGTCACGGTGTGTCCGGCTTTGTTGAGTTGTTCAGCGCAGGAAAGGCCGGCGGGGCCGGAGCCGATGACGGCGACTTTCTTACCGGTGCGGGCGCGGGGCTGCTCGGGGAGCACCCAACCCTCTTCCCAGCCGCGATCGGTGATGGCGGCCTCGATGTTCTTAATCGTGACGGGCGGGTTGTTGATGCCGAGCACGCAGGAGCCTTCGCACGGGGCGGGGCAGACGCGGCCGGTGAATTCCGGGAAGTTGTTGGTCTTGTGCAGCCGATCGAGCGCCTCTTTCCAGAGCCCGCGATAAACGAGATCGTTCCACTCGGGGACAAGGTTGTTGATCGGGCAACCGCTGGCCATGCCGCTGATGAGTTTGCCCGTGTGACAGAACGGGACGCCGCAGTTCATGCAGCGCGCGCCCTGGTTGCGGAGTTTTTTCTCCTCCATGTGAACATGGAATTCCTTCCAGTCGCGCGTGCGCTCGGACGGCGCGCGGTCGACGGGAAGTTCGCGGAGGTATTCGATGAAGCCGGTGGGTTTGCCCATGGGAGGAAGGTGCGGTTGCGGGGAGACGCTGAGGGTTTAGTTGCCGCCGACGCGCGAGAGGTCGCGGGCGTTTTCTTCGAAGGCGGCCATGACGGCTTCGTCGCCGGTGAGGCCTTGCGCCTCGGCTTTCTCGATACAGGCGAGCATGCGCTTGTAGTCCTTGGGCAAGACTTTCACGAACTTCGACACGACGGTGTCGAAGCGCTTGAGGACGTCTTGGCCGCGGGCGCTTTGCGTGTAATCGACGTGGCGTTGGATGATGGCGCGGAGCTCGGCGATTTCGGCTTTGGTTTCGACCTTTTCGAGGCCGACCATCGACGGATTAGCCTGCTGGGCGAAGGTGCCATTTTCATCGAGCACGTAGGCGACGCCACCGGACATACCAGCGGCGAAATTACGGCCGGTGGGTCCGAGGACGACGACGCGGCCACCGGTCATGTATTCGCAGCCGTGGTCGCCCACGCCTTCGACGACGGCGGTGACGCCGGAATTGCGGACACCGAAGCGTTCGCCGGCGCGGCCGTTGACGTAGATCTCACCCGCGGTGGCGCCGTACATGGCGACGTTGCCGATGATGATATTGTCGGCGGCTTTGAAGCCGGCGTTGGCGGGCGGGTGCACGATGAGTTTACCGCCGGAGAGGCCTTTGCCAAAATAGTCGTTGGCGTCGCCTTCGATGGAGAGGGTCATGCCACGCGTGACGAAGGCGCCGAAACTCTGGCCGGCGGAGCCTTTGAAGCGGAACTGAATCGTGTCTTCAGGCAGGCCTTTGGCGCCGTATTTCTTGGTGACTTCGTAACTGGTGATCGTGCCGGTGACGCGGTTGACGTTCTTAATCGGCAGCTCGGCGATGACTTTTTCGCCGCGCTCGATGGCAGGTTGGGCGAGGCCGAGGAGCGTCGTGAGGTCGAGCGACTTGTCGAGACCGTGGTCCTGCTTGATGGAGCAGAAACGGCCGACTTCGGGGCCGACGTCGGGCGAATAGAGGATCTTGGAGAAATCGAGGCCCTTGGCTTTCCAGTGATCGACGGCGCGCTTGGGCTCGAGGCGATCGGTGCGGCCAACCATCTCTTCGATGGTGCGGAAACCGAGTTGGGCCATGAGTTCGCGGACCTCGGTGGCGATGAACGTCATGAAATTCACGACGTGCTCGGGCTTACCGGCGTATTTAGCGCGGAGCCGTGGATCCTGCGTGGCAATGCCCGCGGGGCAGGTGTTGAGATGGCAGACGCGCATCATGATGCAGCCCGTGGCAACGAGCGGCGCGGTCGCGAAACCAAACTCTTCGGCGCCGAGTAGCGCGGCCATGATAACATCGCGGCCGGTCTTGAGCTGGCCATCGGTCTCGACGGCGATGCGTGAGCGGAGGTTGTTCATCACGAGCGTCTGGTGCGTCTCGGCGAGACCGAGTTCCCACGGGAGACCGGCGTGCGTGATCGAGGTCTGCGGCGAAGCGCCCGTACCGCCGTCGTAACCGGAGATGAGGACAACGTCAGCGTGGGCTTTCGCGACGCCGGCGGCGATGGT
>CAJAFD010000493.1 GCA_903938935.1 uncultured Opitutia bacterium | reverse complement strand
GTTTTCTCACTTTCGACCCGAGGCCAGGCAACGTTGATGACCTTGGGCTGCAAGTGGCCAAGCCGACCCGGCGCCCCCTCGCCATCCTCTTACCTAATACCATGAAAATGAATCGTCTCCTCATAGGCCTACTTACCGCAGGCCTCGCGTTTTCCTCAAACCGTGTCGTCGCCCAGACGCCGCCGGCCGCTGCGCCGGCCAAGAAAGCCGAACCGACGCCGACCCCGGCCTCTAAGTCCGACGAACAAGCGACGCTCAAGCCCGCGGTGAAATTGGAGGCCGTCGAGGTCCTAGGCTCCCGCATTCAGCAAACAGATTCATTCGGCCCTTCGCCCGTCAAAGTTTACGACACCGACTCCATCCGCACCACCGGCGCCCTGAATGTCGCGGATTTTCTCCGTTCCATTCCGCAGACCTACGGTGGTGTTGGCGCGGGCCGCAATAGTGCCCCCAATGACCTCAACATGGCAGCCGGTCAGCGAAATGAAAATGCGCTGCCGTTCGCTCCGGCGATCGGCGGGAGCCCTATTCTGGCCAGCAATGCACCCGTGCAATCTGGCGTCTCCGGCGTCAGTCTGCGGGGACTTGGCTCTGGCTCCACCCTGGTGCTTGTAGACGGCCGCCGCGTGGCCCAATCGGGAAACAGTAACCGAGGTTCGGGGACCGGCCAAGGCTTTGTCGACCTCAACACCATTCCGCTTGGATTGGTCGAGCGTATTGAAGTCATCACCGACGGTGCCTCGGCGATCTACGGCGCCGATGCCGTAGCCGGCGTCATCAATATCGTTCTAAAGAAAAACTGGACTGGAGTCGAAATCAGCGGCACGACCAAGTTTACGGAAGACGGCGGCGCACGTGAGCGCCAAGGGACGATCGTCGTCGGTTTCGCAAGGGGCAAACTGCGCGGCACTGCTGCTCTTGATTTCTACGACCGCGATCCTCTTCACGCTTCGGAGCGTGATTTTTCCAAGAACATGGATTTTAGCTCGCGGCTAATCGGCTACAATGCCGCCGGCGCGCCCGTATTCGGCACAGATCAACGAATCCAATGGGGCTACCCGGCATCGATTCAGTCCACCGCCACCACCGGTTTTGTTTCGATTCCCGGTGTCCGCGTGCTCCTCGCACCCGAGGGCTCCGCCACCACTCCGCCCGTGTCCGCATTTATCCCTCGGACCACGAATGCCCCCAACCAATCCGCCACTCTCACCGTCGTCCTAGCGCAAGGACAGCGTAACTTCGACCCCGCTCCCTTTGTGGAATTGGTGGCCGGGTCGAAACGCGAAGGTTTCACCGGGAATTATAGCTACGCCTTAAATGACTTAATCGAGACCTACGGCTCAGTAAGCGTATCGAGTTCGCGCGGCGCGGCCAACACCCTCCCGGCCTATGCGGGATTGGTTTCGATTCCCGCCAACCTGAGCCCTTTCGGAGAGGCTATTCAGTTTGGCATGATGCTACCTAAGTTTGGGCAAATCTGGCAGCACACCAAAACCACGGCCGGCACCATCACCATGGGTGTGCGCGGCAAACTGGGACAATCTTGGCGCTGGGACACGGGATACAGGCGCCAGAGGCAGGAGTATCGCCAGGTGAACCGAAACTTCAACACGGTCGCCTTCAATGCCCTCGTGATCGCCGATGATCCCGCCCAGCGCTACAACCCGTTCATTGACGAGCGCGTCGCCGGGGCACGCGACCAGTCTTCGCTGCTTAAACTCGCCGAACTCTATCCGACCGTCGCCACCGATTCCAGTCTCACCAGCTTCGATTTTTCCGCCAATGGCGATGTCTACTCCATTTGGGGCGGCCCGATCAAGGCAGCCTTCGGCGGGGCCTACGACACCACCGATGCTTTTATCAAAACGACCAATTTCGCCGGGTTCCCGGTTACCTCCACCGTTATCGAATACAAGGACCGGCGCTCTACCACAGCGACGTTCGGCGAGCTTTCGGTGCCCATCTTCGGCCGACCCAACGCGATCCCGCTCTTCCGGCGTTTCGAAGTCAACCTCGCCGGCCGATATGAGAGTTTCAGCGACACAGGTCAGGCAAGCAAAGTGCCGAAATACGGCTTCACCTGGGTTCCCGTCCAATCGCTGTTGTTCCGCGGCAGCCGCTCCGAGGGTTTCCGGGCGCCGTCTTTGACCGAAGACCGTCGCGCGACCAGCACCAGCACCAGTACGGTGACCGATCCGCAACGCGGCAACATCGCGACTCCGGGGGTTCTAGTCGTCGGTCGTTCGAATCCTGAATTGAAAGCCGAAACGTCGACCAACGATTTCATTGGCATGCTCTACGAGCCGAAACTCCTCAAGGGTCTCAGCCTGCAGGTGAATTACTACCGGACGCGGCAGGAGAACGCCATCCAGAGCTTTGGCACTACGACCGTCTTGAACAATCCGGCGCTGTTCCCGGGTTTCGTTATCCGAGCCGAGCGCACTGCGGCCGACATCGCCGCCAACCAGCCCGGGGCCTTAGTCCAGATTTTTTCGCAATACGGCAACTTCGGCCTGATCCAGAACGAAAGCGTGGACTATCTCGCAGACTATACGCTCCCGTGGGAAAATCTCGGTCGTTGGCGCATCGGCATCAACGTTGCGCGCACCCTGAAAGCCACCCGGCAGCTCACGATTGGCGGTCCGGTGCTCGACGATCTCGGCGATACTTTGGCCGGTCCCAAGTGGAACGGAGCCGGCACGGTCTCCTGGAACAAGGGTCCGTGGAGTGTTTACTCCTCAGTAAACTACATGGCCGGCTACAACACAAATACGGGCGCCATCATACCAAACGCCCTGCCGACACCGTCCGTCTACAAGATTGATCTACGCACCGCCTACGAATTCAAGAATCCGATCTGGCGCGGAAAGGGTAAAGGTGTCCGAATCGGCCTCGGGGTGAGCAACCTCTTAGACAAAGAGCCGCCTTTCTTTAACAACATCTACGGATTCAACGGTGGCCTCCACGGGCAGTATGCGTTCGGGCGCACCTACGAAATGTCGTTCACCCTCCCGATCGACTGATAACCCGACTCGCCGCCGGCTTCGTTCGGTTTTTCTTCCCCCCGCCCATCTCGGGCGGGCTTCTTTTTCCCCAAAAAACTACTTTCACATGCAACTCCCCTCCCGCTCCTTCCTCGCCTACGGTCTCGCGCTCGCCCTGCTATCCAGCCCGTGGCTCGCCGCGCAGACTTCCGTGCCCGCCGCCGGCGCCACGACCTCCGCCGCCAAATCAAAACAACTCAAATCCGGCGACGTCGCCCCGGAATTCACCGTCACCGGCCCGAAGGGCGAGACGATCAAGCTCAGCGATTATCGCGGCAAAATCATCATCGTCGATGTCTCCGCCACGTGGTGCGGCCCCTGCCAAGCCGCGATGCCCAACAACGACCGCATCGCCCAAAAATACGCCGCCCAAGGCGTCGTGCTCCTCGGCATCACCGCTGACGATTCCCGCGCCGCCTACGACGGCTGGATCCAGCGCAACGCCGAGAAATACAAATTCACCATGGCCTTCGACCCACTGGGCAAAGACGGCTGGAAAGACTCCGTATTCAACACCCAGTATTTCATCACCGGTTTCCCCACGATGTTCGTCATCGGTCGCGACGGTAAAATCGTCGAAACCGTAAGCGGCGGCGGCCCCGGCGAAGATTATCGCCTCGAATACGCCCTCGCCCGCGCCGGCGCCAAGGTCGACCTCGCCTCGATCCCGCCCGAGCCCAAGAAAGATCCGAGCGCGCCAAAATCGATTCCAGCCATGATGAAGACTCCCGCCATGGCTGCGCCCGCCAAAACCGCCATGGTCGGCATGGGCAGCGCCGCTCCCGCCGGCGGCGGTTTCACGCCCGAAAAATTCGGCAACGTCGCCCGCGGCGCCCAGGTCCCCGACTTCACCGTCACCGGCACCGATGGCCAACCGCTCAAACTCTCAAGCCTGCGCGGCAAGCCGCTCCTGATCCAATTCTGCACCAGCAACGGCCCACAACCGTGGTTCGGCTCCACCGCCGCCACCTACAAGGATCAAGGCCTCGTCGCGCTCGCCGTGTTTTCCGCCACCGACAAAGCCGACTTCGATAAATGGGTCGCCACTCACCCCAACCCCGGCTTCACCGTCGCCTGGGATTCCGCCGGCAAAGCCTGGGCGGAAAACGTGACCAACACGATTTTCGGCGTCGGCATGTATCCCGCCACCGCGTTCGTCAAAGCCGACGGCGCCCTCTGGACCGGCTTCATCGGCATGGGTCCAAAAGTCATCGCGATGACCTACTCCGCGCTGGCCCGCAACGACATCAAGCTGACGGACGAACACCTGGACGCCCTCGTCGCCGCCGGCGGCGCCCTGCGCATGGGCGGAGGCGCCTCGGTTGCTCCTTCCGCGATCAACGCCGCACCCAAACCCGCTGCCGGCGCCGGCGCGCCCGCCCGGCCCACCTTGCTCGCCCCGGGCACCGTCGCTCCCGATTTCGTGATGCGCGACATCAACGACAAGGAAGTCCGCCTCGCTGATTTCAAGGGCAAGGTCGTCATCCTCGACTTCTGGGCCACGTGGTGCGGGCCGTGCATCGCGTCGTTTCCACACACGCAAAAACTAGCAGCGAAATACAAGGATCAAGACGTGATCGTTCTCGCCTCCGGCACGAGCGACACGATCGCCGCT
>CAJAFD010000492.1 GCA_903938935.1 uncultured Opitutia bacterium | reverse complement strand
CGCCGGAGAGCTGACTGGGGAAACGGGCGTCGAGGCCCTCGAGCTGCACGAGTTTCAACAACCGATGCACGCGGTCCGCGATGTCACTCGCCGGCGGACGATCGCGGCGCGGCCGGACGTTGAGGCCGAAGGCGATGTTTTCAAAAACCGTCATGTGCCGGAACAACGCGTAATGTTGAAACACGAAACCGACCTTGCGTTTGCCCGCCGGCACGCGCGTCACGTCTTCACCGTGAAACGCGATGTGCCCAGAACCAAAATCAGGCTCATCGAGTCCGGCGATGATGCGCAGCAACGTAGTTTTTCCGGAGCCCGAAGGACCGAGTAACGCGACGAGTTTACCCGCAGGCACATTGAGATCGACGCCGCCGAGAGCCGTGAAGGCGCCGAACGATTTGCGGATGTTGGAGACGTGAATGCTCATGCGGCGAGGGGCATCAAGCGGCGTGCGCCTGGGCGTGGCGCCACTCGACGATGGATTTGAGCACGAGCGTCACGAGCGCCAGCAACGCGAGCAACGAAGCCACGGCAAACGCGCCGACGAAGTTGTACTCGTTGTAGAGAATCTCGACGTGCAAGGGCATGGTGTTGGTCTCGCCGCGGATGTGGCCGCTCACGACGGAGACGGCGCCAAATTCACCCATGGCGCGGGCGTTGCAGAGGATGACGCCGTAGAGCAGACCCCATTTGATGTTGGGCAACGTCACGCGCCAAAACGTCTGCCAACCGTTCGCCCCGAGTGTGATCGCGGCGTATTCTTCCTCGCTGCCTTGCGCCTGCATGAGCGGAATCAATTCACGCGCGACAAAGGGAAACGTCACAAACGTCGTCGCGAGCACGATCCCCGGCACCGCGAAAATAATTTTCACATCGTGCTCGATCAACCACGGGCCGAGCCAACCCTGCGCGCCAAAAACGAGCACGTAAATCAAGCCCGAGATCACTGGCGAAACCGCAAACGGCAAATCGATGAGCGTGATGAGCAGGCTTTTCCCGCGGAAAGAATATTTGGCGATGCACCACGCCGCCGCGACGCCGAAGACGACGTTAGCCGGCACGGAAATGAGCGCGGCGATCAACGTGAGTTTCACCGCCGCGAGCGCATCGGCATCGCCCACCGCAGCGAAATACGCCCCCAAGCCTCGTCGCAACGCCTCGCCAAAAACTGCCACCAACGGCAACACGAGGAAAAACCCGAGAAACCCCAACGCGATCCCCGTCAGCAACCACCGCACCCAGCGCGGATCCTGCGTCGCACGCAGCGGCACTCCGGCGAGCGGACGGACCTTGACGAGAGCAGAGGGGACGACGACGGCCATGTTAAAAAATCGGCGCGAGGCCGCCGCGAAATCCGCGCAGCGGACGGAAAAATAGGAAAGCGGACGTGATCATACGCGGTGATGACGACGACTCCATTTCTGGATCAAGTTGATGAGCAAAAGCAGGCCGAACGACGCCGTGAGCATCACGACCGCGATCGCCGTGGCGCCGCGGTAATCGTATTGCTCGAGCTTCGTGATGATAAGCAGCGGCACGATTTCCGTGCGCAGAGGCATGTTGCCCGAGATGAAAACCACCGAGCCGTATTCGCCGAGCGCCCGCGCAAACGAGAGCGCAAACCCCGTGAGCAACGCCGGAAACAACTCGGGCAACAGCACCCGCGTGATCGTCTGCCAGCGATTGGCCCCGAGGCTCGCCGCGGCTTCTTCGAGTTCGGGTTGCAGTTCTTCGAGCACGGGTTGCAGCGTGCGCACCACAAACGGCAACCCGATAAACGTGAGCGCGACGAAGACGCCGAGCTCCGTAAACGCGATTTTCACGCCGTGCGGTTCGAGCCATTGGCCGAGCCAGCCGTTTTTAGCGTAGATCGCCGTCAGGGCGATGCCGGCAACTGCCGTGGGCAACGCGAAGGGCAAATCGACGAGCGCATCGACGATACGTTTGCCCGGAAACGCATAACGCACGAGCACCCACGCGACGATGAGGCCGAAAAATGCGTTCACGCTCGCCGCCGCCAGCGACGCGAAAAAACTCAGGCGATACGCCGCCATGACCCGCGGCGAAGCGACGGCGGCGACAAACTCAGCCCACGACATACCCGCGGTTTTAAGAAACGCCGCCGACAAGGGCACGAGCACGATCAGCCCGAGGTACGCCAGCGTGAAGCCGAGCGAGAGGCCGAAGCCCGGGAGAACCGAATGCTCTTTGCGGAGGACGGACATCAGCGCGCGTAGATCTGGTCAAATACGCCGCCGTCGGCGAAATGAGTTTTCTGAGCCTGGGGCCAACCACCGAATACGGCGTCGATGGTCACGAGTTCGAGTTGCGGAAAATTCTGCGCGTATTTGCGCGCGACCGTGGGCGAGGTCGGTCGATAAAAATGGCGCACCGCGAGGTGCTGACCTTCTTCGGAGAAAAGATATTCCAAGTAAGCTTGGGCGACGGCTTGGGTGCCTTTCTTTTTTACGTTTTTATCGACGACGCACACCGGTGGCTCCGCGAGAATGCTCAACGAAGGCACGACGATTTCGTAGCCTTCGGCGCGGAATTCTTTTAGCGCGAGATGCGCTTCGTTTTCCCAAGCGAGCAGCACATCGCCGATGCCGCGTTGGGCAAAGGTCGTGGTGGAGCCGCGCGCGCCACTGTCGAGCACCGGGACATTTTTAAACAGACTCGCGACAAATTTCTGCGCACCGGCTTCGCTGCCGGTGTGCCGCCGCGCGTACGCCCACGCGGCGAGATAATTCCAACGCGCGCCGCCCGAGGTTTTGGGGTTGGGCGTGATGACGGCGACGCCGGGTTGCACGAGGTCGTTCCAATCCTTGATCGCCTTGGGGTTACCCTGGCGCACGAGGAAAACGATGGTACTCGTGTACGGTGAGGCGTTGTGCGGCAGGCGTTGTTGCCAATCGCGCGGAATGAGTTGCGCGACTTCATGGAGCGCGTCGATGTCCGCGGAGAGGGCGAGCGTCACGACATCGGCTTGAAGCCCGTCGATCACGCCGCGGGCCTGTTTGCCGGAACCTCCGTGGGATTGTTTTACAACGACCGTGTCGCCGGTCTGGGCTTTCCAGTGCGCAGCAAAAGCCGGGTTGAACTCGGCGTAAAATTCGCGCGTAGGATCGTAGGAGACGTTGAGGAGTTGGATATTTTTAGCCGACGCCCCCGTCCCCCAAAAAACAATGAGCAGCGCGAAGATGAGATGGCCTGATGTTTTCACGCGAGTGCGACGACGATCGGGGTGAAAAAAATCAGATACTGTATTCGCCGAGGATCTGGTGGAGCACGCCCTCGGTTTCGTCGAGACGCCCAGAAGCAGAGCGCCGCGAAAGTTTACGCGCATGCCGCGCGGACGACGCCGCCGCGTCGGCTTCGACGGAGAACGGTAAGGGGACGTGGTCGCGCCGGAGTTTGCGCAGCGTGATTTCGACGACGTCGGCGAGCGTGTAACGGTCGAGGATGCCGGCGATGGCGTTGCGCACATCGAGCATAAGCATACGTAGGCCGCAGTGTGCCTCGTCGGGGCAGGTGCATTTCTCGTAGGCCGATTGGCTGACACAGCCAATGGGTGCGAGCGGGCCGTCGATAAGGCGGACCACTTGGCCGATGGTGATCTCGCGGGCGGGTTTCGCGAGGCGGTAGCCGCCGAACTTGCCGCGCACGCTGGCGACGAGGCCCGCTTCCTTGAGCGCCTGCATGATCTGCTCAAGAAACTTGACTGGGATCTGCTCGTTATCGGCGAGCTCGGAGACTTGGACGAGCGAGCGCTTTACCTCCACGGCGATGCCGAGGTTGATGAGCGAGCGGAGCGCGTATTCGCCTTTTTTGGAGAGTTTCATATCACGACTAGGTTAAACTACATTAGTTAAGTAGGAATTAGATCAAGCCCAAATTTCCTTACCTCTATCAGTCCTAGAAATTACACTCAAATAGCTGTCCAACAGGTATTTTATTATAGCCCGCCCAAGCCGGATTCTATCCGGCGCAGCCGTCCGCCAACCGTTCCGGCGTCAGAGTTTCACCCGCAAGCCATCGTAGGCTGGTTCTATGCCGACGGGCAATTCAGCGGCGAGCAACGCATGATCACTCAGGTGCGTGAGGTGTGTGAGCAAGGTCCGCGGCGCGGCGATCTCCTGCGCCACGGCAACCGCCTCCGGAATGCTCATGTGCGACGGGTGCGGCAACGGCCGCAGGCCATCAAGCACCACCAGATCCGCCCCACGCGCAAGCGCGACGGCCTCGCGCGGCACGCGTTTACAATCGGTGTAGTACACGAGTTTCTTGCCGCTGCTGCGCTCCGTGAAAACGAGACCCAGGGTGTTGATCCCGCCGTGCGGCAGCAGCGTCGATTGGATCGTCCCTTGCGGCAACTCCAGCACGGGCGGCAATTCCTTAAGTTTAAAAGCCGGATAACCCTTCACCACGGGCCGCTCCATAATCGCGTAAGGATAAATCGCCAACACGCGGCTGAT
>CAJAFD010000491.1 GCA_903938935.1 uncultured Opitutia bacterium | reverse complement strand
GAGGTTGAGGCGCGGCGCGCGGGGAGGGAAACCAAATTTCGCGGGCGCGGCGCGAGCGGTTTAATTAGCCGCAGTGGGGCGGGCGGGGGCGGCCGCTGGCGTGGGAGCGGCCGACGGGGCAGGGGCCGCGCTCGGTGCGGGGGTGACCGCAGGTGCAGGGGTGGCAGTAAGTGTGGCGGGCTCGGCGGCGGTTGGCTTGGCGGTGTTGGTGGTCGCTTCCGGTTTGGTGCCGGCGGCGAAGCGGTTGCGGGCGAGCTCCATGGCTTTGGCGCGTTGATCGGGGGTCATGTCGCGCTCGATCATGGCCATGTTGCGTTGGGCGGTGGCGTTGCCTTTGACGCTGGCGAGGTTAAAGCAGATGTGGGCTTCGACGAGGTCTTTGGGGATGCCGTCGCCGGTGGCGTATTTGGCGCCGAGGTTGGTCTGGGCGGGGCCGTGGCCGCGGTCGGCAGCCATGCGGATCCAGCGGACGGCTTCGGCGCTGTCTTTGGGGACGCCGGCGCCGGCATCGTAGAGGAGGCCGAGGTTGTATTGGGCGAGCTCGTTGCCCTGTTGGGCGGCTTTGCGGTACCATTTGGCGGCTTCGAAGTAGTCTTGGCCGATGCCGTTGCCGGTGTGGTAGAGGATCGCGAGGTTGACTTGGCCGATGGCGTTGCCGAGTTCGGCGGATTTACGGAACCAGATGAGGGCTTCGGCGGGGTTTTTTTCGACGCCGCCGCCGGTGGCGTACATGAAGCCGAGGTTGCATTGGGCGGAGATGCTGCCGAGTTGGGCGGCTTTGCGGTACCATTTGACGGCTTCGGCGTTGTCTTTGGGGATGCCGTCGCCGGTGGCGTATTTTTCGCCGAGGAGGGTTTGGGCTTCGGCGTGGTCTTGTTCGGCGGCTTTTTGGAGCCATTGGACGGCTTCGATGGCGTCTTTGGTGGTGCCGTCGCCGCGTTCGCAGAGGAGGGCGAGTTGGAATTGGGCGGCGGCGAGGCCTTGTTCGGCGGCTTTGCGGTACCAGCGGGCGGAATCGGCGGAATTTTTGGCGAGTTTGCTGCCGAAGAGGATGCCGAGGTTATATTGGCTGGTGACGTCGCCTTGCTCGGCGGCTTTGCGGAGCCATTGGGCGGCTTGGGGGATGTCTTTGGCGACGCCGGTGCCGTTGAGGAGGATGAGGCCGAGGTTGCGTTGGGCGCCGACGTTGGCTTGTTCGGCGGCTTTGCGGAACCAGAGGGCAGCTTCGGTGGTATTTTTAGCGACGCCGTCGCCGGCAGCGTAGTGGTTGCCGAGTTTGAATTGGGCGGCGTTGTTGCCGCGTTCGGCGGCCATGCGGAACCAGCGGGTGGCTTCGGTGGCGTCTTTGGCGGGGCCGACGCCGGATTCAAACATGAGCCCCAGGTTATACTGGGAGGCGATGTTGTTTTGTTCGACGGCTTCTTGGTACCAGCGGGCGGCCTGGATTTCGGAGGCGAGTTGTTTGTCGCCGCCGCTGCGGATGAGGCTCAATTTTACGCGGGAAACGGCGTCGCCGAGTTCAGCGCGTTTGATGAGTTCGGCGGCGGATTCTCCTTCGATTTGGGCATGCGCGACCCCGGCTAGAATGACTCCGAGAAGGAGAAGCGAGGGAAGTTTCATGGTGCGTGGCGCGAAGGATATACGAGCGGCACGGCCGCGTCGATAGTTCGAATCGAGAATAACGGCACGAACTCAGCCCGGCTTTAGGGCTGAGTTGGGCGGCGGTGGCTGACAGGGGCAACCGGAGACTTAGATATTGGCGTAAGTATCGATCGTAGCGCGGTCTTGGGAGACGTGGAGGACGACGCGCTGGATGTCGTCGAGGCGCAATTTGCAGGTGGCCAACGCGGAGGGGTCGACCTTGATGGCGTAGCTGGACCAGCCGCCGGGGTTCGAGACAAAGCGGGAGGCGTAGTCGGCGAGGTGGACGATAGAGGCCAACTTATGATCTTTCGTGGGCTGGTGGTGGAAGGCGACGGCATCAGAAACGTCTTTGGGGAGTTTCCATTGCTGCATGAGGCGGGAGCCGAGGGCGGCGTGGTCGATGAGGCAGAGCTCGGTCTCGATTTGAATCCAGTTGGCGTCTTTTTCGAAAGCGGCCTTATTCGCTTTCTCCAAATGAAGCACGAGTTCGGTGCTCAGGGCAGCCTTGCCGGTGTCGTGCATGAGTCCGGCGATGAAGGCGAGGGAAGGGTCGATCGAATCCCGGCCGGTCTCGGCGAGGAGTTCGCATAATCTTTGGGCGATTAGGGCGACGACGACAGAATGCACCCAGAGGTCGCGGCGCTGCATGCCGTAGCCTTTGTGCTCGGCGGCGAGCAATTTGCCGACACTGAGCGCGGAAACGAGGCGCAGGATGGCCGTGTAACCCATCTGTAGCACCGCTCCGTCGAGGACTTGGAGGACCTCGGCTTCGGAGCGTTTACGTTCGATGATGTTACCTTTTTCGTCGACTTGGGCCTCTTCGTTGGAATCGAGTTTCCGCACCAATTGGCCGGAGAGCTGGCGATCGGAATAAAGCGCGGTGACGACGTGCTCGTTTTCCTGGGTGGGATTACGCAACATCAACATCAGGCGACAAACGACTTCGAGGGAGGTCGGGAGTTCGCCCATCTGGCGCGTGATGCGCTCGACGATTTCATCGTTATGCGAAGTGCTCATAGGTTTTTCTCCGGTTGGCCGGCTTCTTCGATGAGGACTTTGCCGGTGCCATTGCGGATGGATACGTCGCGTATACCGGAGCCGCCGAGGGCTTCAATCGGGGCCGCAAGTCCCGCGGACGTGATCAAATCCCGGAGCCGATTTGCGACTAATTTTCCAATATTAAGTTCGATGTTAGGCGCGGCGGTGCCTGTGTTGGTGATGGTGATTTCGCTGGCGCCGATGAGATAGACTTTAAGGCGCTTCTTAGCTTCGGTCCAAGCTTCGTCGCCGGCGTAATTGCGAGAGGTCCCGCGGAACGTTTCCATCAATGCTGGGAAAGCGGTGTCGCTAAATCCGTAGGGATTTTTCCGGGCGAAGGTGGTGTTGCTGTTTGAATCGGGCATCAGCACGTGGGCGATCGCGCTCGCATGGACTTGGGCGTCATGGAGAATCACGCAGACGCCGAAGCCTACTTGCTCAGCGGAGAATTCGACCTCCTCGCTATCGGTCGCACGACCACTGGCCGCGTAGACGGGTACTGTATTTGAGTTACTCATGACAACATTGTCGGAGGTTAAGGGGTATAGAAAGGCGGAGAAATGGCGGGGTGGATGCGCCCGCCGCGTATCGTGTCATAACCTTAGAGGCTATTGTGTTCGAGTCGAAGGCAAAACTTGCCTGTGCCTTATTTGAAATCATATATCGTTGTACAATAATGAAATAAAAACATGGCATTGCGTATGCTTAGTGGAGGGCATGACCGTAGGCCTCTATCAAAATACCGCAGCCCTAGCCGCTCTCGAGCGCTGGCAGCAGGCCTCGTCGCATAATATTTCCGCCAGCCAGGTGCCGGGTTTCAAGCGCCAGTTGGTTCAATTCTCCGCTCAGCCCTCCGGCGAACTGCGCACCGGTCAGTTTAAATCGGATGAAGGTCTCAACGGTTCATTCCCTTCAGCCCGTGTGCGTTTGGATTTCGCCCCGGGCGAAATGGTGCAGACGCGCCGCGATCTCGATGTCGCGATCTCGGGTGATGGTTTTCTCAGCGTGCGTCTCCCCGATGGACGCGAGGGCTTTACCCGCGCCGGCCAATTGTCCGTGCGCGCTGATCGCACCTTGGTGACTTCGGATAACTTACCCGTACTCGGTGCCGGTCGCGCGCCCATCACGCTGCAGGCGGGTGGCACGATCTCCATCAACGCTGATGGCGAAATTAACCAAGCTGGCCAAGTCGTCGACACGCTCGCCGTCAGCCGCTTCGCCGACACGCAGAAATTAGAACCGCTCAGCGGCGGTGTCTTTGTGCCGACCGCCAATGAAGCCCCGATCGCCGTCGCCGGTGGCAGCGTCATGCAGGGCTACATCGAAGGCAGTAACATTTCCCCGATGCGCGAGATGATCGACCTCGTATCGATCGCCCGCGCCTACGAAGCCAACCAAAAAATCATCTCCACCCGCGACCAGTTGCTCCAACGCACCCTCGACACCCTCGGCTGATCCCTTTCGACCCTCCACCCCAAGTAAACCTGCACCATGAATCTCTCCCTTTACTCTGCCGCCACGGGCATGGAGGCCCAACAGCTGAACCTCAACACGATCGCCAATAATTTAGCGAACGTGAACTCCCGCGGCTTCAAGCGCAGCAAGATCGAGTTTCAAGATATGCTCTACCAGAAGCCCCGGGCAGCGGGTGCTCAAAACGGCGGCGGCAACCAACTCCCCACCGGCATCGAAGTCGGTAACGGTACCCGCGTCGTCGCTACTTCCAAAGTTTTCTCGCAAGGCCAACTCACGTCCACGGGCGAAAAGTTCGACCTCGCGATCCAAGGCGACGGCTTCTTCGAAGTCCAACGCCCCGACGGCACCCTCGCTTACACCCGCGACGCGTCTTTTAAAATCAACGCCACCGGCCAAGTCGTCACCAGCGACGGCTTGCCCGTACTGAGCGGTTTTCAAACCGTGCCTCCCGGCACCACCTCCGTGACCGTCGCCGAAAACGGTGAAGTCACCTTGGGCAGCGCGGCCGGTTCGCAAACTTTCCGGCTCACGCTCACGCGCTTCGCCAATCCCGCCGGTTTGGAAAGTTTGGGCTCCAATCTTTTCCGCGAAACCACCGCCAGCGGCACGCCCGAGGCCGGTGCGCCCAACGAACAAGGCTTTGGCTCCATCCAGCAGGGCTACGTCGAGACCTCCAACGTCAACATCGTCGAGGAAATGGTGAACATGATTCTCGCCCAGCGCGCCTACGAATTAAACAGCAAGGCCATCCAGTCCTCCGACGAGATGCTCAAGAACGTCAACGACCTGAAACGCTGATCATGATCGCCCGTTTTTTCATTCTTCTTGGTTTGCTCGTATCGCCTTTGGCCTTACGCGCGCAAAACGAAGCCCCCGTTTGGGTCGCCGAGATCACCGAGCGTATGCACACGCACTTCGGGCTCGAAGGCGATCTGCACCTCATGCCGGTGAGCGGCAGTAATTTCGCGCCCAAGCCGGGCGCGACAGTTTCGATTGTGGAATTTCCCTCGGGGATTTCTTCGCAAATTCTGTTGCGCGTGCGCACGGAATTAACCGGCGAAGCGAGCCAGGAACAGACCGTCGTCCTGCGCGCGAATCTCTGGCGCTCGGGCTGGAAACTCCGCCAACCCAGCCAACGCGGCGACTTGCTCGATAGCTCGGCGCTCGAGCCCGTCCGCATCGATGTGCTGCGCGACCGCGACGCGTTGTCCTCGATGCCCCAAGGCGATTATATTTTCACCCGCGCCGTCCCGCCCGATCGTTTGCTCACCTGGCGTGATTTGGCGGCCCGCCCCATCGTGCGTCGTGGCCAAGTCGTCGAAGTCGTCGCACAGAGCGGCCCCGTCTCCGTTTCGCTGAAGGGCATGGCCATGCAAGATGGCGCCCGCAACGAGACGATCCGCATCCGCAATCTACAATCCAACCGCGAATTCACCGCCCAAGTCACCGGCGAAAGCCGCGCGGTCATCCGTCTTTAACGCACCATGAAGCTCCGTCTCACCCTCTTGTTGCTCGCTTTGGCCGGCCCGCTGGCGGCGCAATCGCTTTGGCTCGCCGCGGGTTCGCGCGAACTCTCGCTCACGTCCGATCCGAAAGCCTGCCGCGTCGGCGATATCATCACGATCATCATCGCTGAATCCACTTCGTTGTCCTCGACTTCGAATAAGACGACCAACACCTCCGACGCCGCTCAAGGCGCGGTGACGCAATTTCTTTTTCCACCGTCGGTCAGCGGCCTCGGCACGCAAGGTGGTCAGTTGCCCGGCCTCGGTTGGGGCGGCAAGTCCGACTACAGCGGCGGCGGCAAGGTCAACAATTCCCAAGTCGTCACCGGTCGCGCCGCGATGTTGATCTCCGACGTGCTGCCCAACGGCAATCTCGTCCTCGAAGGCGCCCGCCAAGTCAGTTTCTCGGGCGAGACCCAACACGTTGTCCTCCGCGGCATCGTGCGCCCGGCCGATATTTCTCCGGCCAACACCGTCCTCTCGACCAACATCGCCGAGGCCCGGCTCGAATTCTTGAGCGAAGGCGAACTCAGCAGCGCGCAGAAACGCGGCTGGTTGAGCAAACTCTACCAAACGCTTCGCCCCTTCTAAAAAGCTCCCATGTTGCTCCGACTTTTCATCGCTTTGATGGTTCTGGCTCCGGCGCTGTACGCGACGCGGGTGAAGGACATGTCTTTCGTCAGCGGCGGCCGTTCCAATCAATTGATCGGTTACGGCATCGTGGTCGGCTTGGCCGGCGACGGTGATTCTAACGCCGTCACGACGTTGCGCTCGGTCGCCAACATCCTTCAACGCAACGGCCTCACCGTCGACCCGACGCAGATCAAAGCCAAAAATTCCGCCGCGGTCATGATCACCGCGGACATCCCTCCGTTTCTTAAACCCGGCGCGCGCATCGATGTGACCGTTTCATCCATGGGCGACGCGAAGAGCCTTCAAGGCGGCGTGCTCCTCCAAGCTCCTTTGATGGGTGCAGATGGCCGCGTGTACGCGGTCGCTCAAGGCGGCCTCGCGGTCGGTGGTTTCATCGGCGGCTCCGGCGGCGCCGGTGGGGCCACGGTGCAAAAAAATCATCCTACGGTCGGCGTGATCAGCAGCGGCGCGATCGTCGAGCGCGAGATCCACACGGAGACGGTACGCGACGGAGCTATTTCGTTTGAACTGTTCAATCCCGATTTCACCTCGGCCAGCCGTTTGGCTGATGCGGTCAACGCCGCTTTCCCCGATGCCGCCACCGCCATCGATGCGGCCTCGATTTCCGTGATCGTGCCGCCCGCTTATCTCGGCCGCGAAGTCACGTTTTTGGCCGACGTCGGTACGATTGAAGTGCGGCCCGATTCCATCGCCCGCGTCGTGATCAACGAGCGCACCGGCACCATCGTCGCCACCTCGAGCGTACGCGTCTCCCAAGTCGCCATCAGCCACGGCGCTCTCACCGTTTCCATCGCTTCCACCTTAAACGTTTCCCAGCCCAACGCGCTGGCGGGCGGCCAGACGGCCGTCACGCCCACCACGCAGACCAAGGTCACGGAAACCAAAGGTAAATTCTCCGTCGTCGAAGAAGTCCCCACCATCGACCGACTCGCCGGCGCGTTGAACGCCCTCGGCGTCACCACCCGCGAGATGATGGCCATCATGCAAGCGCTCAAATCCGCCGGCGCCTTGCAAGCCGAGCTCGTGATCAACTGACCATGAACGTCGCTTCCATCAACACCGCCGACGCCAACCTCAGTTCGCTGATGGCCCAGGGCAACCGCGCGGCCGGTCAAGGCAACGAACCGCTTTCGGTCGCCGATCGCGCGAAGGTTTCCGCGACGTTTGGCTCGCTCCTCATGCGCGAGATGATGGACCCCGTCATCGAGCCGATGCTCAAGGGCCTCCAAGGCTCCTCCAGCAGTGGCGGCGGCGGTGGCATGTATTCTCACCTCATCAAAGACGCTTTAGTTTCTTCCCTTAGCCAAAAAGGCGCGGGCGGCCTCTCGGCCGGTTTCGAACATCACTTTTCTCCTCCGACCAGCGCGGCGCAAAAGCCCGTGCCCTCAAAATCATGATCATGGAATCATCCGAAATTGTCAGTCTACTCCGCCAGGAAATGTCTGGCTACGGCAGCTTGCTCGCGCTTTTCGACGAGCAGCAAGGCCATCTCTGGCGGCGTGACGTGGAAAAGGTGTTACACACCGCTTCCATCATCGACCAACAAGTCATCGAAGCCGGCCAATACCGCGAAGCCCGCGAGACGTGGCTCGTGGCCTTCGCCCGCTCGCACGCGCAGCCCGGTGGCAGCACGCTGCGCCAGCTCTTGCCGTTTTTCCCCGCCGATGAGCGTCCGATGCTCGAGGCCTTCATTGATGAGATCAACCACCTCATCCACCGCGTGCGCCGTCGCGCCCGTCAAAATCATGCCTTCATGGAGAAAATGTTAGATCTCCACCGCGAACTCGTTGGTGGCACCACGCCCGGTTCCGCCGGCGCCACGTACGCTCCGTCTGGCCGCGTGGCCGATGAGGCGGTCTCGGCGCCTTCGCTGCAGCAGGTAGGTTAAACTTTTACGATCATGGCTGAAAACGGACTCTACGATGTACTGCGCATGGGAATTTCCTCCCTGCGGGCGCAGTCGCGCGCGATTGAAACGGTGGGCCGTAACATGGCCAACGTGAACAATCCCACGTACTCCCGTCAGCGCGTGATCTTCGGCGACGTTTCCCCCACGGGTGGCGCTTCCGTGGGCGTCGATATCATCGAGGTCCAGCAGGTGCGTGATGTCCTTTTGGACCGCCAGGTGGTGCGCGAGAAATCCGGCGCCGCAGCCTTGGAAGCTGAAACAGCCGCCTACGAACGTGGTGAGGCCGCCCTAGGCGAGACGATTTCCAGCGTGAGCGATCCGAGCGTCGCCTCGACGACCGGTGGCAACAGTTTGAATAACGCCATGGCCGGATTTTTCGGCGCGGCGCGTCAACTCTCCGTCGATCCGACCAACTCCACGCAGAAGCAGATGTTCT
>CAJAFD010000490.1 GCA_903938935.1 uncultured Opitutia bacterium | reverse complement strand
GCGTTGGGCGCTGAGTTGCAACGACTGATCGATTTGCAACGACTCAACGATCATGTGCGGCCCGAGGAGATCGCGGGTTCGCGCGAACAGATGGTGCGCACCGGCGCGGCCATCGCCGAGGCTCGGTGGCGACTGGATTCCATCCGTCTTGTGGTCGAAGGACCACAAACGCTCGGTTAAATCACGCTAGCCGATCGGGATTGCCCTTGCGGATCAGCCGAGGGGTTGCTAACTGCTCCCAATAATATCATTATATGTATATATTCGTATTGATTTAATCATGCGAAAAGACGCCATGAAGCATTAATCATGAATCTTCGAAAGAGACCCACCTGCGGCGAAATCGAAAGTTCGGTCGGTTGCCTCGAGCGAGCGGTGATTGGCATAGTATTTCTCGAGGTTACAGTGAAGCCAAGGGGGCTTAGTTGAAGCTGAGCGCTTGGGCGGCCCAAGAGGGCCTACATTATCAAACCGCGTGGCGGTTGTGGAAGACGGGCAAGTTGCCGGTGCCGGCCCGGCAGCTTAAGACCGGGACGGTGCTCGTGGATGCGCCCGCGCACACGGCCGGGCGCGGCGTGGCTCTCTATGCCCGGGTATCGTCTTCCGACCAAAAGAAAGACCTTGAAGGGCAACTGGGGCGGCTAGCGGTGTACGCGGCAGCCAACGGGCTCAACGTGATCGCGACGGCGGCCGAAGTCGGCAGCGGCCTTAACGGCCACCGGCGAGGATTGATGGGGCTACTGCGCAATCCCAAGGTCGGGGTCATTGTGGTGGAGCACCGCGACCGGTTGATACGTTTCGGCGCAGAATACGTCGAGGCGGCGCTGGCGGCGGACGGCCGCAAACTGCTGGTCGTGGACGAAGCCGAACTCAAAGACGATTTGGTCCAAGACGTGATCGCGGTGCTCACCAGCATGTGCGCGCGACTGTATGGTCGCCGTTCGGCGAAGAATCGAGCGGCCCGAGCGCTCGCGAGTTTACAGCAGGATCCATCCCCATCCCCATCCCCATCACCCAGGCCATGATCACGATCAGCGCCAAATTAAAAGACCGCGCGCTGGAGCCGGTGTTGGTCGGGTATGCTCAACTGTTCGCTCGGCTGGAGCGGTTGCTGTTCGTGGCGCTCTACGTGAAGACTGAGAGCGTCGCTGCGGCCAAGCGCCGGTTCGTGGCCGAGCACGAGATCACCGCCCGGCAATTTAACGCCGTCCACAACCAGTTGCAGGCGCGGGTGGAGGCGTGGCGGGCCGCACGCGAGCGCAACGTTGCGACGACCCGGAGCCAAATCGAGAAGTGCGCGCTCGCGCTCACGAAAATCAAGCGCCCGTTAGCACAGCACCACAAGCAGCGCCGTCTGGCGCTACTCACGGCCCGGCTGCGGCGGCTGGAAACCGAACTCGCGGCCAAGATTCCCGCCATCTGCTTTGGCTCCCGCGCGCTGTTTCGAGAACAGTTCAACTTGGAAGCCAACGCGCACGCCTCGCACGCTGCATGGCTCGAGCAGTGGCGAGCAAAACGCGCAGCCGGGTTCTTTGTGCTGGGCTCGTCCGACGAAACCTGCGGCAACCAATCCTGCCAATACCGCGACGGGCAACTCCACCTCCGGCTACCCGGTGCGCTGGGCGGAGGTACCGTGGCGATTCCCGTCGTCTTTGCCTATCGTCAAGCCGATCTCTTGGCTGCACTGACCCCCAAGGTGCAAAGGGTGCAGCGGGGTCCGCGCAAAGGCGCTGAGGTGGAGCGGTGCGATGCCGTCAGCTACCGGTTCCTCCGCCGGGATGATCGCTGGTATGTTTATGCGTCGTTCGCGACCGCGACCGCGCCGGTCCTCACCGACCCGCGCAATGGCGGTGTCGGCGTGGATCTGAACCCGTGGGGGTTGGCGGTCACGCGGATTGATCGCAGCGGCAACATTGCCGATCACTTCGAGGTGCCGTGGCAGATCGAGGATCGCGACCAAGCCCAAGTGCAGGCGGCCATCGGGGATGCAGTGCGGGTGGTCGCCCGTTATGCTTTGGCGCACGGTGTTCCGGTCGCCATCGAGCGGCTCGATTTTGCGGAGGCGAAAAAACAGGGCCGGGGTGCGGCTGGCAACCGGATGCTGTCCGCGTTCGCTTACGCGGCTTTCGCTCGGATCATGCAAGGGCGGTGTGCGCGGGACGGCATCGGGCTGTTGCCGGTCAACCCGGCGTTCACCTCCGTCATCGGCCGGGGCAAGTTCGCCGATGGCTACGGCCTGTCCGTGCATCGCGCCGCTGCCGCCGTGATTGCGCGTCGCGCCCTCAATTTTGGAGAAAAACTGCGGACTCGTTCTGCCGGCACCGCCCGGGTGCTACCTGCAAGGAATCGCACCCGGCACGTCTGGCACAACTGGCGGCTCTGGGCCAAAGCCCGGCAGCCACGCCGCCGTTTATCCACCCAACCGAAAGGAAGCCGGGGCTTACAGCCCCTGATAGGCCGAAGCTTAGGCTTTGATCCGCATTCACCCAACGGCAGTCCCTGCCGTGCTGATTGCGCGACGCCCAATCCGGGCGCCTTGACCCGCGGTGCGACTCCGCAGGCTAGCCGCGAACACTGTTCGCGCGGCGCTTAGCGCGTTACTCGCAACTGGCCTAAAAAGCCTTGCGATAAACGCCTATGGTTTAAGGAACGGTGTCGGTACAGAAAAGTAGGTATAATGCTTTTGGACCTACACGATGCTGGCGCGGTGCGTGGCAAACTGCCTTTACGACTTTAGGGCCCGAGCAGCAGGCGAAGCGTGACGCGGCCCCTGCCGAGGCGAGAAAGAGGAGACAGATGGCGAAAATATATTTTTCACAAACTCGGGCTGCACCTTGCTTACTTGCCCGCAGCCCAGTGGAGGCCGTGGGCAAGCAGAGCGATAAAGGTCGGGTCGGACCAAGTTTCTTTGCTGTGGCCGAAGGTCGTGCCAAAGACGCGCGTGCCGTGGTAGCTATTGGTCCATATGCAGGCGTAGTCATTGCCGTCTTTTTCGCTTTTGGCGACGGCGAGGGCTTTCGCGGTGGGCCAGAGTTTGTCGATCACGTAGAGTTCGTCCAGGGGCGAAACCCACGGGGACGGAAACCCAGCGAGGGCGGGGTGGGCGGCGTCGAGGGGGCGGACGGGATAACGGCTTTGGTGGTCGTGGCGGCGGCTGGTGACGCCGAGGAATTCACGCCACGTATCTTCGGTCATCGCGCGGTAGGTGTGCATCGCGCAGTGGATGACGACGGCGGGCGTGCCGGCGCGGTGCGCGGCGACGATCTTGGCGACGTAGGCGGGGTCGTTGGTGTCGGCGAAACATTCGTTGTGCACGACGACGTCGTAGGGTTTGGCCCATTGGGGGTCTTCGTAGAGCTTGATTTGGCCCTTAGTGGTTTTGCCGCCTTCGTTGACGATGGTCCAGGTGATGGGGCCGTAGGGTTTGAGGCCCTCGGTGAGCATTTTGGCTTGGAAGTCGTAGTCGTGGCAGCAGCCGCCGGTGATGAGCAAGGCGCGGAGGGGTTTCGCCGCGGCGGCGGGGGCGGTGTCGGCGGCGAGGGCAAGCGATACGACGCCGGCGAAGAGGCTCAGGAGGACAACGAGACGGGGTTTCATGGGGTGGGGTTTTTTAGATGAAGCAAGAAAGGGCGGGACTCAGCGGGTGAGGCGGTAGATGAGCAAAGCGGTGCGTTGGACGAGCTCGGGCACGGTACTGAGATCGGCCCATTCGTTGGGCGCGTGGGCGCCGCCGCCGCGGATGCCGAGGCCATCAATCGCGGGCAAAGGCGGGGAAACAAACGCGACGTCACCGGCGCCGCGGGAGCGCGGGTCGTAGGCCGTGATGGCAGGAAAACCGAGATCGCGACTCACGGCATCAAGCTGCGCTAGGACGGTACGGTTGGCAGCGGAATCGGGCATAGCGGGATAACCCTCGCTAAACGTGATCGTCGCGGAGGTGCGCGGGAGATTTTTGGCGACGATGGCGCGCATCTTGGCTTGGGCTTCGGCGAATTGTTCGGCGCTGACGGTACGGAGGTCGCCGCGGATGAGCGTGCTTTGGGCGGTGATGTTGGTCTTGCCCGTGACATGGCCGCCGGTGCGCTCGAGGGTCGTCTCGGTGCCGCCGACGATGAGGGCGGGGTTGAGGGTGAGGCCGTCGAGTTTGCGTAGCTCTTGATAAAATTCGGAGAGGATGCGGGCGGCTTCGTAGACGGAGCCGGCGCCCATGGCGGTGGAAAAAATCGCGGAGGAGTGGCCCGTGGCGCCTTGCACCTCGACCGACCACGAGGCACTGCCGCGGCGGGCGACGGTGGCGGTGTGGCCGATGGCGCCCTCGAAGGACAAGACGATATCGCTGCGGCGCGCGGCGGCGAAGAGCTCGGCGCGGGCGACCTCAACGGGACGGCCGACGGATTCTTCGTCGCCGGTCATGACGACGAGGATCTGGGTGTTGGCGAGGGCGCCGGCGGCGTGGAGTGCGCGGAGGGCGTAAATGAGAATAAGATCGCCGCCTTTGATGTCGTTAGTGCCGGAGCCGATGGCTTTGTCGCCCTCGCGGCGAAAGTTGCCGCCGGGCAAGACGGTGTCGAGGTGGCCGATCAGGAGGAGACGCTTGCCCTGGGTGCCGCGGTGTTCGGCGACGAGGTGGCCGGCGCGACCACTGGCGGCGGGGAGGGCGGCAAAACGGTACTCAAGGCCGAGGGCGGAGAGTTGCGCGCCGAAGTGATCAGCGAGTTGGCGCACGCCGGCGAGGTTTTCGCTCGGGCTGTTGATCTGGACGGCTTGCTCGAGGTCGCGGCTGAACGTGCCGACTTGGGCGTTCACGGCGTCGACGATTTTTTGCTCGGCGGGCGAGAGGGCGGCGGATGCGGCGGGTACGGTGAAGGCGAGTACGACGAGGGTGAGGAGGTGTAGGGGCGACATGAAGAAAAAAGGTGCGGTCAAAGGTGGCGGTAGATGGGCGCGTGGTTGATTGAAAAAATTAGATGCGTTCGAGCTTGAGCGGATACGTTTTGCCCGAGGCGAATTGGGCGACGTAGAGGCTCTCGTCGGTGTCGACGAGCAGATCGTGCGGGTGCAGAAACGTGTCTTCGCGGTGCCGCATTTGCTGGAGTTTGCCAGAGGCGTCGTACACGGGCGGGGTGCCGGCGATGTTGGAGACGACGCGGAGCTCGGCGTCGAGGACGGAGAGGAAGCCGCGGCTGTTGCGATCTTGGGGCCAGTTGTCGGCGAGGTGGGCGACGAAATAGTGATCGCGGTGACGGCGGATTTGGCGGGGGTTGCCGCCGGGCAAAGGCGTGCGCGCGAGCAGGCGACCGTCGAGATCGAGGCGGAGGAGATATTGTTGGTCGCTCATGGCGATCAAGAGCGAGGGCGCCGCATCGGGCGCGCGGAGGTCGATCATGCCGGCGTGCGGGCCCCAGTGAACGATGCCGCCCTCGGCGCCGCCGAAGATCCGGCGAAATTTTCCGTCGGCACCGTAGTGCAGGATGTAATCGCGGCCGTAGCCATCGAGGACGTAAAATTCGCCGTTGGGCAAATGGAGCGTCCAAGACGGGCGGTATTGGTTTTCCTTCTCGTACTTGCCGGTGTGGGCCGGCCAGCGCCATTCATCGAGGAGTTGACCGTCGAGCGTGGTTTTGGCGACGCGGTGCGTGGTGAGATCGGTGATAAAAAGGACTTCGCGGTCGCCCTCGGTGACGAGTGAGAGACCGTGCGCGCCGGGGAACGAGGTGCCCCATTTATGGACGAGGCGACCGGCGCGGTCGTAGATGATGACGTTGTTGGCCGGGTGATTGGTGAGAAGAATGATGTGGCCGGCGCGGTCGCGGGCGAGGCCATGGCAGTCGTTGACGGGCGTGGCGGCATCAAGGACGCCCCAGCCGGGAACGACGCGGTAGCGAAACTCGCCTTGGCCCAAGACGGGCGCGGAGGAGACGATGGCCGGTGCTTGGGCTCGGGCGGAAACGACCACGCCAGCGGCGACCGCACCGGCGGTTTTTAGAAAATGACGTCGATTGAACATGGCCGAAGCGCGAGGGTGGCGAGGCGAGGCGAGCGGAGCGGGGCGAACGGGCTACGCGAGGAGTTTTTGGATGACGTTGCCGTGGACGTCGGTGAGACGGAAGTCGCGGCCTTGGAAACGGAAGGTGAGCTTTTTGTGATCGAGACCGAGCAAGTGGAGAATCGTCGCGTGCAGATCGTGGACGTGGGCGCGATCG
This sequence comes from uncultured Opitutia bacterium, assembly GCA_903938935.1. Lineage (GTDB taxonomy): Bacteria > Verrucomicrobiota > Verrucomicrobiia > Opitutales > Opitutaceae > Tous-C4FEB. The sequence continues at coordinate 10,037 of CAJAFD010000490.1, read as the reverse complement.
CTCACGGAATTGAAACCGAGTTCGTCGGTCTCGCCGATGATGGTGCCGGCCTTGGTGCCGCCGCCGGCGAACCACATCGTGAACGCGTCGATGTGGTGATTGCGGCCGGTGGTGTCGCGGTTCTCGCCCATCGGCGTGCGACCGAATTCGCCGCCCCAGACCACGAGCGTGTCTTTGAGGAGACCGCGTTGTTTGAGATCGGTGACGAGCGCGGCTTGGGCTTGATCGACCTCGCGGCAACGCGCGACGAAATCAACTTCGAGGTTTTCTCCGGGACCGCCATGGCTGTCCCAGTTGGTGTGATACAACTGGATGAAACGAGAACCGCGCTCGACGAGGCGACGCGCGAGGAGACAGTTGCGCGCGAAAGACGGTTTATCTTTTTCGATGCCGTAAAGTTTGAGCGTGGCTTCGCTTTCGCCGCTGAGATCGACGAGCTCAGGCGCGCTCGACTGCATGCGACTGGCCATCTCGTAGGCGGCGATGCGGGTGTGAATCTCGGCATCGCCCGTGGCGACGGCGTGTTGAAGATTGAGATCGCGGATGGCGTCGATCGCCTGGCGCTGGCGCGTGGCGGTGATGCCCTTGGGGTTGGCGAGATTGAGGATCGGGTCACCGTTGCCGCGGAAAGGTACGCCTTGGTACGTGGTCGGGAGGAAGCCCGTGCCCCAGTTGACGGCGCCACCGCGGGGGCCGCGCGGGCCGGATTGGAGGACGACGAAGCCGGGGAGATTTTGCGATTCGCTGCCGAGACCGTACGTGATCCATGAGCCCATGCTCGGTCGGCCGAATTGGCCGGAGCCGGTGTTCATGAACAGCTTCGCGGGCGCGTGATTGAACAGATCAGCGGCGCAAGATTTGACGAGTGTGATGTCGTCGACGATGCCGGCCGTGTGCGGGAAAAGATCTGAGACCCACGCGCCGCTCTGGCCGTGTTGGGCGAAGGCGCGGCGCGTGCCGAGGAGCTTCGTGCCGTGGGAACTGTCCATGAACGCGAAGCGCTTGCCGGCGATGAGGGATTCGGGGACCGGTTGGCCGTTGAGCGAGATGAGGCGCGGCTTGTAGTCGAACAAGTCGAGCTGACTCGGGCCGCCGGCCATGAAAAGATAAATGACGTTTTTGGCGCGCGGGGCGAAGTGCGGGGACTTCGGGGCCATCGGATCGGCGAGCGGGCCGGACGCAGGCGAGGGCGCGGGCGCGGCGCGGAGGCGACTCTGGTCGAGCATCGAGGCGAGCGCGATGCCACCGAGGCCCATGGCGCAACGGCTAAAAAAATGGCGACGTGAGACAGGGTCGAATGATTGCGCCGAGTCGGGGGTGGGCAGCGGGGTCATGGTCAGGCGCGAGTGATGGTTTCGTCGAGGTTGAGCAAGACGCGGGCGAGGGTGGTCCACGCTTCGAGCGGCGTGGCGGCGGGTTCAGCGGTGGGATCGGATGGGGGCGTCTGCAGTTGGCGGAGAAGATCGAGGAGACGCGTGCGCTCGGCGGTGGTGGGCGGACGGGCGACACAGAGACGAAACGCGTAATCGAGACGCGCGGAGTCATCGGCTCCGCCTTCGCGTTGGACGCGAGCGGCGAGCGCGCCGGCGAACTCAAAAAATTGGAGATCATTGAGGAGCGTGAGCGCTTGGAGCGGCGTGTTGGAACGGAGTCGGCGCGTGCACGCGCTAAAACCATCGGGTGCATCGAACACCGCGATGGCGGGATGCGGGGTCGCGCGCCAATGGTGCGTGTAGAGAGCGCGGCGGTTGCGGTCGGCGCCGGTGCTGGGGACCCAGGCGCGTTTGGACTGACCGAGGTTCATGACGCCGTCGGGCTGGGGCGGGAAGACAGGCGGGCCGCCAAGCTTAGGCTCGAGGAGACCGCTGGCGGAGAGGGCGACGTCGCGGACGAGTTCGGCGTCGAGGCGGAGACGGTTTTGGCGGGCGAGAAGTTTGTTGAGCGGGTCGGCGAGATCGAGGTCGGGTCGGGCCAAGGAAGCGCGCTGATAAGTAGCGGAAGTGACGATGAGACGGTGGATGGCCTTCATGCTCCAGTTTTGGGCGGCGAACTCTGTGGCGAGCCAATCGAGGAGCTCTGGGTGCGAGGGCGGGGCGCCTTGCGAGCCGTAGTCGTTTTCGGTTTCGACGAGACCGAGGCCGAAATACTGCTGCCAGATACGGTTGACCATCACGCGGGCGGTGAGTGGGTGCGCCGGATCGAAGAGCCAGCGGGCGAGGTCGAGGCGATTGGGCTGGCGACCGGGCGTGGCGGGTAGCGGCGGGAGGATGCCGGGCGTGCCGGGCGTGACTTTTTCGCCGGGGCGCGTGAAGTCACCCTTGATGAATACAACGCTCTCCCGGGGCTGCGGGAGCTCGGCCATGATGAGCGTCGTGATGGCTTTGGCTTCGTGTTTCTCGAGGACGGCGAGTTTTTCGTGGAGTGCGGTAAACGTGTCGTTCTTGCCGCCGAAGGTGAGGAAAATGGCGCGGCGCTGGTTGAGGGTTTGTTTTTCCCAAGGGAGCGCGAGGGCCATGCCGACATTTTGGCGGAGCTTGGCGCGAGATTCAGGCGTAGTCTGGGCGCGCCACGCAGGGTATTGGGCGGCATAGGGCTCGAGGAACTTGGCGAGGTCGGCGCGGACTTGCGCGATGTCGGCTATGAAGGAATCGGCGGGGCCGTTTTCGGAGGCGAAGGAAAGGCGTCCGCCGGGGATGCTTTCACCGTGACCATCGTCGACGGTGTTGTTGAAGAACGCGTAGAGTCGGAAGTAATCCTGCTGCGGGAGCGGGTCAAATTTGTGGTCGTGGCATTGGGCGCAACTGATGGTGAGGCCGAGGAACGTACTGCCGAACGTGGCGACGCGATCCATCACGGCCTCGATGCGAAACTGCTCGGGATCGATGCCGCCCTCTTGGTTGATCTGAGTGTTGCGATTGAAACCGGTGGCAATTTTTTGTGCGGTCGTGGGCTGCGGGAGGAGATCGCCGGCGAGTTGTTCGATGACGAACTCGTTGTAGGGCTTATCCTGATTCAGCGCGGATACGACCCAGTCGCGGTATTTCCACATCTGGCGCGGCGCGTCGATGGAGTAGCCGTTGGAATCAGAGTAACGCGCTACATCGAGCCAAGGGCGGGCCCAACGTTCGCCGTAGTGGGGCGAAGCGAGCAGACGCTCGACGAGGCGGGCGTAGGCGTCGGGGCGTGCGTCATTGAGGAAGTCGGCGGTTTGCGCTACGGTGGGCGGGAGCCCCGTGAGATCGAAGGACACGCGCCGAATAAGCGTGGTGCGATCAGCGGCAGGAGAAGGCGTGATTTTCTCCGCGGCGATACGGGCGAGGATGAATGCGTCGATGGGGTTGGCGATGGGCGCGGCGGGCGAGCTGAGCGTGGGTACGGCGGGACGAGTCGGGGCGACGTAGGCCCAGTGTTCGCCCCAAACTGCGCCCTCAGCGACCCAGCGGCGGAGGAGGTCTTTTTGGGCGGCGGTGAGGGTTTTGTTGGAATCGGGTGTGGGCATGACTTCCTCGGAGTCATGGCTAAAGATGCGGGCGATGAGTTCGCTGTCCTCGGGTTTGCCGGCGACGATGGTGGCGAGGCCGGACTTGCCGCCGGCGAGGGCTTCCGCGTGACGGTCGAGACGGAGGCCGGACTTGCGCGAGGATGCGTCGGGGCCGTGACAGTGGTAACAGTTGTCGGAAAGGATCGGTTGGATATCGCGGCTGAAATCGATGGGAGCAGCGGCGGTGTTGGCCGCGAACATGAGGGTGCAGCCGAGCGCGATAACGAGGGGAAACGGGCGGGGAACCCGGGAGCGGAAAACCGACATAGGTGAACACTGAAAGAGCGGCGCGCGCGCTGGCAATTCTCAGGATGAGTTTTATTTGGAGCAAGCGGGCCGGCGACGCGAGCGGTCCGGCGCGCGCTTCGCGGGATTTGGGCAATAAAAAGCGCGGCCATTTGGTGGGGCCGCGCTGAGAGCGAGGACAGGGTTAAGTCCCCTGTGTTCGCCGTTGGCTTTGAGTGATTACTTGCCGAGGCTTTGGCGCAGGTCGGTGAGTTGGTTGGCGCTGCCGAGGAGGACGTTGCGGCTGGCGATGAACTTCGCGTATTCGGCGATGAAGATCTTGCCGGGCGGGCGGAAGTCGAAATCGGAGGGCTTGTCGCGGAAGTATTCGCGGTGGACGCGCGTCCAGACGAGGCGGCCATCGGTATCGATGTTGATCTTGGTGACGCCGAGTTTGGCGGCGGGGAGGTATTCATTGACGTCGACGCCCATGGAGCCGGCTATGTTGCCGCCAGCGGCGTTGATGCGGGCGACCTCGTCTTGTGGAACGGAGGAGGATCCGTGCATGACGAGCGGGAAGCCGGGCATGCGGGCCTTGATCTTCTCGAGGACGTCGAAGTGGAGGGATTGTTTGCCCTTGAATTTGAAAGCGCCGTGGCTGGTGCCGATGGCGCAGGCGAGGGAATCGCAGCCGGTCTTTTTGACGAAGTCTTCGGCTTCGGCGGGGTTGGTGAGGGTGGCGTGGCCGTCCTCGACCTTAATGTCTTCCTCGACGCCGCCGAGCATGCCGAGTTCGGCTTCGACGGAGATGCCCTTGGCGTGGGCGCGGTCGACGACGCGCTTGGAGATCTCGACGTTCTTGTCGAACGGGTCGTGGGACGCGTCGATCATGACAGAGCTGAAGAAGCCGGAGTCGATGCACTCGTAGCAGGTCTGCTCGTCACCGTGGTCGAGGTGGACGGCGAAAATCGCTTCAGGGAAGATGTCGCCCGCGGAGCGGATGATGGCTTCCAACATGCGCTTGTCGGTGTACGCGCGGGCACCCTTGGAAATCTGGATGATGAACGGGGCCTGCGACTCGATGGCGCCGCGGAAGAGGCCCATGGCCTGTTCGGCGTTATTGATGTTGTAGGCACCGACGGCGTACTTGCCGTAGGCGTGTTTAAAGAGCTGCGCGGTGGTGACGATCATGGGCGAATGGGTTGAGCTAAACCGATCCAACGTGCGGCCCCGCAAAATAAGCCTCAAGTGAAATTTCGCGGATAACGGTTTTTACTGGTGTGGCTGACGAACGACGAGGACCGGCGCCGAGGCGTGAAAAATAAAAAAGGCCGTCGAAAGCGACGACCCGTGAGGTGAGAAAAAAGAGACGGCGAGATCAGCCGCCCTTTTTCTTCTTGGTGGTCGTGGTGGTGGGCGTGCCGGTGTTGCCGTTATTGCCGCCCATGGTTTGGCGGAAGGCTTCACCGATTTTTTGTTGGGCCTGTTGTTCGGCTTGGAGTTGTTTGAGGGCTTCGATTTGGGGGCCGCTGAGGACGCCTTGGGCCATGTTGATGGTGGCGTCGGTGATGGGGGCCGAGGCCCCGCCACCGGCTCCGCCGCCGAAGGCGCCACCGATGCCGGCGACGATATTCATGCCGGGAGCGGGTCCGCCACGGCCGGCGCCGGGACCGGCTTCAGCGATCACGGTGACGTTGGCGCTCATGGTGGGTCCGCCGGTGGTCGCGGCGCGCGCGGGTGCGGTCTGGCTGAGGATTTTAAGCATGGCCGCCGATTGATCGGCGGTGAGAGGCGTGGCGGAGTAACTCAGGCGTTGGCTGAGTTGGTCGGTGGTGCCGCGTTGCGGGGCGGTTTGATCGTAGTTTTTATATTTATTAAAGGCATCGTCGCCGATGGCGGCTTTGATGCTGGCATCGATCTCGCCTTGGGTGTTAGCGAGGAGTTGTTGGAAGCCTTTAGGGTCGGTGCGGGGGTTTAGGCCTTGCTCGCGGGCGGCGGTCATGACGTCCATCATCGAAGTTTGGCGTTCGACGAGGAGGTTTTTGAATTTCTCGAGTTGGCCGGGGGTGAGATTGAGGCTCTTAAAGAGCGAGGCGTAGCGGGCGTCGAGTTGCGCTTTTTGCTGGGTGGCGAGGAGGCGCTGGATCTCGGGTTTCTGCATGGCGGCCATGATGTCGCCACCGCGTCCGCCGGGGCCCATGGGTCCGCGGTTGCCGCGATTGCCGCGGGTGGCGTTATCGGGGTTGGCGGGGTCGGCGTTTTCGTCGCTGGCTTCTTCGCCGCGAGTGCGGGCGGCGGCGAGTTGGTCGGCGAGGTCTTTGGCGCGTTTCTCGGCGGCCCAAAGACGTTTTTGGAGGTCAGATCGCTCATCAGTACCGAGAGCGGCGGCACGCAATTGGATGAGTTCTTGGTATTGTTTCCAAGCGTAAGCGGCTCCGCCGATGGTGGTGCAGGCGAGGATGACGAGCAGATAGGTTTTGGAAGATTTCACGAGTGGGGGAAGACGTAGCGGCGGGGGTAAAGTTACCGGACGCGTCGATGCAGGCACGCCGGACGGTCCGGGGCGAGGGGAAATCGAGGATGATCCGGCGCGGCGCGGGGCCGCAGTCGCTCAACGGGGCGGGAACTCGAATTCGGCTTTTTTCTTGTCCTTGGAGAGGACGAGATAGGCGCTGAAATTCGAGCCGCGTTTGGAAACGAGTTCGTCGATGAGGCCGGTGCGGCCGTCGGTGACGAGGCGCTCGATTTCTTCGACGGGAAGTTCTTTGCCGCAGAGGATGCGCTTGAGTTCGAACACCACGCGAGGCGAGCCGTCGGCCTGGGGCTTGGTCACGTAAAACGCATCGGCGGTGAGCATGAGCTGACCGTCGTGGAGTTTGCTGTGAATGAGCGTCTGCGCTTTCGAGAAATCGACCGGGACCTTGGCTTTGCGCTCGATGGTTTTGCCGTCCTTGCCCACGCGAGGTTTGCGCGGAGGGAATTCCCAGGAGAATTTCGGGCCGACGCGGGTCAGGAAGGCATCGAAGGGGCGGCCCTTTTTCGAGGTGAAGCCGGTGATGAGATCGGTCTTCGGCTGGGAGACGAGTTGGATGGCGATCTCGCGGGTGATGGGCTTTTGGCACATCAGGCGGCCGACGCTGAATTTCTGTTCGTAAGTGTCGCCGCTTTTCTCGCGGAGCACATAGCTGGTGGGAGCTTCGCAGAGCTCGGCGCCGGTGGCAGGATCGGTCCAGAACGGCGTCAGCTCGGAGAGCTCGAACTTGTTGCCGAAGTCGAGATCGACGCGGCGTTTGCCCTCGTGTTTAGGATCGTCGGCGAGGACGAGTTTGGCGGGGAAGCGATTGCCCGTACGCGGGGAGACGAAGCCGTCCAGCGGTCCGATTTCACCGTTGGTGACGAGTTCTTTGACTTCAGCTTCCTCGAGTTTGCGGCCGGTGACGACTTTGTAGACCATGAGGATGCCGTCCTGCGACTTGTAGCCGCGGAGGGTCTCAAGCATGGGTTTGCCGTCGGTGGGAGAAATGATGTCGGTGGTGCGGGCGGCGGAGTCGTCTTCCTCGAAGTTCTTCGTGCGGTCGACGACGCCTTTCACGACCTCGACGATCTCGGCCATGAATTTGTCGCGCGAGTATTTGCCGTGCTCCATCTGGCGGAGTTTGTATTCCCACTCGCCGGTCATGTCGGGCTTGGTGAGGGCATCGGCTTTGACGGCGGTAAGAAACTGGAGGAGCGATTCGGCCTTGGGCGTGGGGACGAGTTCGCGCTGGTTGCGCTCCATGTATTTCTGGTTGATGAGCCCTTCGACGGTGTCGGCGCGGGTGGCTGGGGTGCCGAGGCCGCGTTCCTTCATGGCTTCGGCCATGTCTTCGTCGTCGACGAGTTTGCCGGCGCCTTCCATGGCGGAGAGCAACGTGGCTTCCGTGTAGCGTGGGGGTGGGCGGGTCGATTCGGCGTGGAGTTTCGCCTCGTGGGTGCGGGCCTGGGCCTTGTCGCCGGGCGTGAGCGCGGGGAGGGCTTTGGAATCGGGGGAATCGTCGTCTACGGTGTTCTTATTATAGACGGTGAGCCAGCCGGGGGCGGTGAGAACTTTGCCCTCGGTTTTGAAATCGTGGCCGGGGGCGACGGTGCTGATGCGCGTGGTGACGTCGAATTCGGCGGCGGGATAAAATGCGGCGACGAAACGGCGGGCGATCATGTCGTAGACCTTGGCTTCCATCTCATCGAGGTTCTTGGGCTCGGTGGTGGTCGGGATGATCGCAAAGTGATCGGAAATCTGGGCGTTGTTGAAGATGCGCTTGTTGGGGCGCAGCCAGCCGGATTCGAGGAGATGCGCGGCGTGGGTGCCGAGATCGCCTTGGAGATTTTTGAGCGTCTCGCGGCAGGTGGGAATGTAATCCTCGGGCAACGCGCGGGAATCGGTGCGGGGGTAGGTGATGACCTTGTGGCGCTCGTAAAGGGCTTGGGCGATTTGAAGCGTGCGGCGGGCGGGGAGGCCGAAGCGGCCGTTGGCCTCGCGTTGCAACGTGGTCAGATCGTACAGGCGCGGGGAGGCTTGCGTGGCGCCCTTTTTCTCTTCGGTGACTTGGGCTTGCGTGCCATCGGCGCAGGCGGCGAGGACGGCTTCACCGAGGGCTTTTTCCCAGATGCGGTCGATGCGATCGTGTTCGTCGTCGGTGGCTTTTTTGAAATTGGCGCGTTGGTAGACGCCTTCGTAGGTGCCTTTGGCGACGGTGAATTGGGCGGTGACGCGCCAGAATGCACGGGGCTTGAAATTCCGGATTTCCAATTCGCGGGCGAAGATGATCGCGAGGGTGGGGGTCTGCACGCGGCCGACGGAGGCGACGTTGCCGGCGCGGGAGCCAAACATGCGCTTGGTGAGGGCGCGGGTGCCGTTGATCCCGATGAGCCAGTCGCTTTCGGAGCGGCAACGGGCAGCGTCGGCGAGGCCTGCCATTTGGGAGGATTCGCGGAGGTTTTTGAAGGCGGTGTTAATGCCCTCGCTCGTCATCGTCTGCATCCACGCGCGCTTGAAGGGGATTTTGCACTTCGTGAGCTGGTAGATATAAGTGTAGATCAACTCGCCCTCGCGGCCGGCGTCGCAGGCGTTGATGACCAGTTCGATGTCTTTGCGGGCGAGCAGTTTTTTAAGATGCGAGAAGCGCTCCTTGGAGGCTTCGATGGGTTTCAGGCCGAATTTCTCGGGGATGATCGGCAGCATCTCCAGGCGCCAGAAGCCGTATTTCTTTTTATCAATGTCTTCGGGCATCTCGAGTTCCACGAGATGGCCGACGGCCGAGGAAATCACGTATTCATCATTTTCGTAGTGGTCGCCGGATTTCGGGACTTTGCCAAGGGAACGGGCGAGATCGGCCGCCACAGACGGCTTCTCCGCGATGATGAGTGTCTTCATTTAAGCCGCGAGCGGTTACGGGGCGCGCGCGGTAATTTCAAGGCTTAGTTTTTGCGACGCCTGTTCCGGGACATAAAAAAGGCCGGTCAAAAACCGGCCTTTATTGAAATGAGAGTCGCGCGAAAATCAGGCCGCAGCTTTCGGGGTTTCGGCGAGGGCCGATTCGAGCGATTTTAGCATGGCGGCGATGGTTTCATCGGTCTCGTCGCCCATGTTGGAAATACGGAAGGTTTTGCCCTTCAATTTTCCGTAGCCGCCGTCGATCACGAGTTGGTGTTTGGTTTTGAGGATTTTATTTAACGCGCCGAGGTCGAGGTTGAGCGTGTTGGCGAAGCAGTTGAGCGAGACGGAGCCGTAGCCCTCTTTGGGGAAAAGCTTAAAACCCTTGGCGAGGACGAAGGCGCGGACGGTGGCGTTGAGCCGGGCGTGGCGGGCGTAGCGCGCGGCGAGGCCCTCGGCCTTGATGTCGTCGAGTTTGGACTTCAGCGCGTAGATCAACGGGATGACTGGCGTGCTGGGGGTCATGCCGTTTTCGTGGTTTTTCTGGAATTCGATGAAATCGAAATAATAACCGCGGTCGGTGGCCTTGGCGGCACGCTCGAGGGCGCGTTTCGATACGGACACGAGCGAAAGGCCGGGGGGGAGCGCGAGGGCCTTTTGTGAGCCGGTGATGAGCACGTCGATGCCGAGTTCGTCTTTCTTGATCGGCACCGCGCTGAAGGAGCTGACGGTGTCGATGATGGAGATGACGTCGGAAAATTCACGGAGCACCGCCATGATCGCGGGCAGGTCGCTCATGCAACCGCAGGAGGTTTCGTTGTGGATGAGCGTGATCGCATCGTACGCGCCGGTGGCGAGTTC